>NZ_JBKBCT010000100.1:0-10924 GCF_050871525.1 Kineococcus auxinigenes
ACGAACACGCCCACCACCAGCTCGAGCGCGCTCAGCACCAGCACCCGGGGGCCCCGGGGGCGGGGGCGGTCGGCGGGCGTGGTGGTGGCGCTGCGGCGGCCGCGGGCCGCGGCCGCCGGGCGGCTGGAGGGGCGGGCCGCCGCCGGGCGCTGGGCCCGGGCGGCACCCGGCCCGCGCCCCGCACCCCCCGCCGTGCGGCGGGGGGTGCGGGGCGCAGTGGGACGACGCGACGCCATGGGTCCAGCTTCTCCCGCGACCGGGCCTGCGGGCGTCAGGCGCGCCCGGTGGCCCGGGCGGCGCGCGGGAAGGCGGAGGCGCCGGCGTAGCGGCCGGCGTCGTCCAGCTCCTCCTCGATGCGCAGGAGCTGGTTGTACTTCGCCACGCGCTCGGAACGGGCCGGGGCGCCGGTCTTGATCTGGCCCGAGCCCACGGCGACCGCGAGGTCCGCGATGGTGGTGTCCTCGGTCTCGCCGGAGCGGTGGCTCATCATCGTGGTGAACCCGCTGCGGTGCGCCAGGTCCACCGCGTCGAGGGTCTCGGTGAGCGAGCCGATCTGGTTGACCTTGACCAGCATCGAGTTGCCGGCGCTCAGGTCGATGCCCTTGCGCAGCCGCTCGGGGTTGGTGACGAACAGGTCGTCGCCGACGAGCTGGACCTTGCCGCCGAGGGTGCTGGTGATGTGCTGCCAGCCGGACCAGTCGTCCTCGCCCAGGGGGTCCTCGATGGACACCAGCGGGTATTCCGAGACCAGGCCCTCGTAGTAGCCGGTCATCCACTCCGCGGAGCGGTTCGAGCCCTCGAAGGCGTACCCGCCGTCGGCGACGAACTCGGTGGCGGCCACGTCCAGGGCCAGGGCGATGTCGGTGCCCAGGGTGAAGCCGGCCTTCTCGATCGCGGAGGCGATGAGGTCCAACGCCTCCTTGTTGTTCGGCAGGTCCGGGGCGAAGCCGCCCTCGTCGCCCAGGCCGGTGCTCAGACCGCGCTGCTTGAGCACGGACTTCAGCGCGTGGTACGTCTCCGCGCCCCAGCGCACCGCCTCGCGGAAGGACGCCGCACCCACGGGAGCGATCATGAACTCCTGGATGTCGACGCCGGTGTCGGCGTGCGCGCCGCCGTTGACGATGTTCATCATCGGCACCGGGAGCAGGTGGGCGTTGGGCCCGCCCAGGTAGCGGAACAGCGGCAGGTCGGCCGCGGCCGCGGCGGCCTTGGCGACCGCGAGGGAGACGCCCAGGACGGCGTTGGCGCCCAGGCGGCCCTTGTTGGGGGTGCCGTCCAGGTCGAGCATCACCTGGTCGACGATCCGCTGCTCGTGGGCGTCGTGGCCGACGAGCGCCGGCCCGATCTCCTCGATGACGGCTTCGACGGCCTGCTCGACACCCTTGCCCAGGTAGCGGCCCTGGTCGCCGTCGCGGCGCTCGACGGCCTCGTGCGCACCGGTGGACGCGCCCGAGGGCACGGCCGCGCGGGCGAAGGTGCCGTCGTCGAGGAGCACCTCGACCTCGACGGTGGGGTTGCCCCGGGAGTCCAGGATCTCGCGAGCTCCGACGGCCTCGATGGTGGCCACGCGCACTCCTACTGCTCGGCTGGTGGGCTGTTCGGTCGTCCCGAGCCTAGTGGGTGGCCCCGGGGTCACCCCGAGAGCGTCTGCCACCCCAGCCGCCCCGCCCCCAGCAGCCCGGACAGGCGCGGCAGCTGCGAGGGCACCAGGCGCACGTCCGCCAGGTGCGGGTACACGGCCAGCTCGGCGTAGGCGGCCCGCAGCGGGGCCATCAGCACCTCCCCGGAGGCGGCGACGCCGCCGCCGACCACGACGTCGGTGAGGTCGAACAGCGCCGCCGCCGACAGGAACGCCGAGGCCAGCGCCCGGGTCCCGGCGGCGATCACCTCCACCGGCACGCGCTCGCCCGCGGCGGCGTCGGCGGTCAGCGCCTTCGCGTCGGCCTCCTCCCCGGCCCGCCAGCCGCGCGCCTGCGCCGCGCGCACCATCGCCGGGCCGGACGCGTAGGACTCCACCACCCCGAGGGCGCCGGAACCGGGCAGCCGCTCGCCGTCCAGGACGACGCCGACGTGGCTAATGAACCCGGCGTTGCCGCTCTTGCCGGTGAGGGTGCGCCCGTCCAGGACGACGCCCCCGCCGATGCCGGTGGAGACGACGACACCGAGCACGGAGGGCGCCCCGGCGGCGGCGCCGACCCACTGCTCGGCGGCGGCGAAGCACTGCCCGTCCTGCGCCAGCACCGCGTGCGCCGGGCGGCCCAGCGCGTGCCCGGCGCGCTCGGCGACGGCCGCGGTGAGGGGGAAGCCGCGCAGCGAGGGGATGTTCACCGGGTGCACCGTGCCGGTGGTGGTGTCGACCGGGCCGGCCGAGCCGATGCCGACGACGTCGGCGACCTCGACGCCCCGCTCGCGCGCGTCGGCGAGCACGTCGTCCACGAGGCCCTCGAGCGCCGCCCCGACCGCGGCGGGGTCGGTGGCGTCGGTGGGGACCTCGCGCTCGGCCCGCACCTCACCGGTGCTCGAGACCAGCCCGGCAGCGATCTTGGTGCCCCCGATGTCCAGGGCCAGCACGTGCGTCGTCGTCACGGCGCCGGAGCCTAGCGACCCGGTTCAGCCCCGATCAGGTCCCGCGGCGCTCTCGCGCTGGCGGGCGGCAAGTTCCAGCCGGCGGGTCGCCGTGCGCAGCGCCGCCTCGGGGTCCACGCCGGCCGCGTGCGCGACGCGCACCAGCTCCAGCAGCCGCTCCCCCACCGCCTCCTCGTCGACCCCGTCCTGCGCCGGCGCCCCGGCCGGCTCGGCGAGGCCGGCGCGCTGCAGCCGGCCGAGGACCTTGTCGGCGCGGGCCAGCGCGGGCAGCTGCAGCGGGATGCCGTCCAGGACGGACTCGCGCGGCTTCTCGGTGGCCTTGATGGCGTCCCAGCGCGCCTGGAGGTCCTCCGCGGCCACCTCCCCGTCGAAGACGTGCGGGTGCCGGCGCACCAGCTTGGCGACGATCGCCTCGGCCACATCGTCGACGTCGAAGCCCTCCGCGGGGTCCTCGGCGGCCACCCGGGCGTGGAAGACGACCTGCAGCAGCAGGTCGCCCAGCTCGTCGCGCAGCTCCTCGCGGGTGCCGTTCTCCACGGCGTCGACCACCTCGTAGCTCTCCTCCACGAGGTACCGCAGCAGCGAGGCGTGCGTCTGCCGCGCGTCCCACGGGCAGCCGCCGGGCGAGCGAAGCCGGTCCATGACGGCGACGAGGTCCAGCAGCTTCGAGCCGGGGCGAGTGCTCATGGCACGCAAGCTAGCGTCCGTTGAGCGGGCCCGGGCAGGGCCCTGCGTCAACCAAGCATCAACGACCACACCGAAGCGTCGCCGCAGGTCAGCGACGTGCTCCGCGCTGCGAGGCACACGGGGTGGGGGTGGCGGTCAACCAACCGTCAACTACGCGTCAACAAGACCGACTCGCTCCATCGAAGCCCAGAAGGGCACGTACCGACGCGAGCGAGGACCGACCGACTCGTCCTGGACCCGGATCACGCCGTCATCCACCGCCATCTTCAACAGCCGAGAGGCCATGGCCTTGTTGTGCTCCAGGATGCCGAAGCGCTCCCGCACCGACTCGTTGTTCGCTCGTTCCCTCATCACCCACTTCAGGCAGGTGTGCAGGTAGACCGCCCGCACCCGCTCCTCACGGTCTATCGATGCGAACGGGCGGTGACCGAACAGAACGACGCGCGTCTGCCCCTCGGTCACCTCCACGCTGGGCGCTGGCAACTGGTGCAGCTCGACCTGGAAGGCCACCTTGTCCCAGCCGCTCCCGCGCTCTTCGCAGACACCGACCCTGCGCATCATCGCCGCGAGGAACTCGTTGCGTGAGCGAGGAGGGGTGTCGACGAAGCGGACGGGATCGACCAGCGGCACACCCGGGTTGGTGACCTCCACCCTGTCGTCGAAGATCTCGACCAGGGGGCCAGCGCCGGAGATCCGAAAGTCCTGGTGGACCAGTGCGTTGGCGATGACCTCGCGAAGCGCCAGTTCCGGGATGAGGGGCACTTCAGCACGAAGAGCTCTCCCGATGACCTCGTTGCGAGGCAGGAGGTCGGCCACGTGATCGAGAAGCGATTCGAAGATCACGGCGTACCCGCCTTCGAACGAGCGCTCACGCACGGTCTCCACCCGTGATCGCCCCCTGTACTGCACCACTCGAACGGCCTTCCTCCTCAGCGAAGGCCACGCCCTGAGGTCCTTACCGAACAGCGCAGCACCACCGGCCTTGAGCGACCACCCCTTGCCGTCGGAGTGGGCCACGAAGCCCTCCGTTGAGAAGTCGTCCAGAGCGCCACCGCCCGAGGGCTCCAACTGCTTGAGCAGTCGGTAATACGTCGCTCGGTCCAGATGCTCCAGCACCTCGTTCTGCTTCAACCCCGAGGACACGACCTCATCGCTGAAGTCACCGCCCAGGACGCGCCAGAGCCGTTGGGCCAGCAGTGGCCGATCCTTCAGCTTCTTCTTGTACGAGCCGTCGCGAACGTACTCGACACCTTTGAACTGAACGGGTGCGGAGCGCGCCCTCTCGATCTCCAGGACGACGACCCGGCCTCCTGGGTGATCGATCTCCTGGAAGGTGAAGTGGACCTGAGGTTGGAGCTGACGAGTCAGCCAGTTCCCGAGCTCCTCACCACCTCGTCTCGCTCCCTCCGGCGAGAAGCTGGTACCCACCACGTCCCGCGTTGCGTCGTCGACACCCCAGACGACGTGCGCGCGGTCCACCTCTGCGAGCGCCGCACTGTTGCTCAGCGCAGAGATGTACTCACCGATCGCCTCGCCGTCGGCGTTGTCACGCTTGAACTCGAGCACGGGACTCTCACGAGCCGCACGTAGCGCGTCGACGATGGAGGCCTGATCACCACTCACCGCCCGGCCCCCGCCGCGACCGCGGCCGGCTGGTCCTGCAGGACCGCGGCGACGAACTCGTGCGCCCACGCGAGCATCTCCGCGTCGCGCAGCGGCTTGCCGCCGATGCGCGCGGTCATCGGGGCGGGCACCAGCGCCACCGAGAGGGCCGGCTTGAGGATGGTGCCGGGGTAGAGCCGCTTCAGGCGCAGCTCGCGCGACTCGGGCAGGTCGATGGGGGCGAAGCGCACCTGCTTGCCCTGCAGCGAGATCTCGCGCAGGCCGACGCGGCGGGCGGCGATGCGGAACTTCGCGACCTCCAGCAGGTTCAGCACCGGCTGCGGCGGGGTGCCGTAGCGGTCGGTGAGCTCGGCGTGCAGCTCCACGAGGTCCTGCTCGGAGTCGGCGGCGGCCAGGCGCCGGTACGCCTCCAGGCGCAGCCGCTCGGAGGGGACGTAGTCGTGCGGCAGGTGCGCGTCGATCGGCAGCTCGATCTTCACCTCGGTGGGCTCGGGCTCGGCGTCGTCGTTCTCCGCGCCCGGGACCTGCCGGCGCACGTCGGCCACCGCGTCGGCGACCATGCGCATGTAGAGGTCGAAACCCACGCCGGCGATGTGACCGGACTGCTCCCCGCCCAGCATGTTGCCGGCGCCGCGGATCTCCAGGTCCTTCATCGCCACGGCCATGCCGGAGCCGAGGTCGGTGTGCTGGGCGATGGTGGCCAGGCGGTCGTGCGCGGTCTCGGTGAGCGGCTTCTCCGGCGGGAAGAGGAAGTACGCGTACGCGCGCTCGCGGCCGCGGCCCACGCGCCCGCGCAGCTGGTGCAGCTGCGACAGACCCATCGCGTCGGCTCGCTCGACGATGAGGGTGTTGGCGTTGGAGATGTCCAGGCCGGTCTCGACGATCGTGGTGCAGACGAGGACGTCGAACTTCTTCTCCCAGAAGTCCACGACGACCTGCTCCAGGCGGTGCTCGCCCATCTGCCCGTGCGCGGTGGCGATCCGGGCCTCGGGGACGAGCTCCTTGAGCCGGGCCGCGGTGCGCTCGATGGACTGCACCCGGTTGTGGATGTAGAAGACCTGCCCCTCGCGCAGCAGCTCGCGGCGGATCGCGGCGGCGATCTGCTTGTCCTCCTGCCCGCCCACGTACGTCAGCACGGGGTGGCGCTCCTCCGGCGGGGTCGCCAGCGTCGACATCTCCCGGATGCCGGTGACCGCCATCTCCAGGGTGCGCGGGATCGGGGTGGCGCTCATCGCCAGGACGTCCACGTTGGTGCGCAGCGTCTTCAGCGACTCCTTGTGCTCCACGCCGAAGCGCTGCTCCTCGTCGACGACCACGAGACCGAGGTCCTTGAACTTCACCTCCCCGCTCAGCAGGCGGTGGGTGCCGATGACGACGTCGACGGAACCGTCGGCCAGGCCGGCGATGGTCTCCTTGGCCTCGGCGCCCGGCGTGAACCGCGACAGCGGTTTCACCGAGACGGGGAACTGCGCGTACCGCTCGGCGAACGTCTTGTAGTGCTGCTGCACGAGCAGCGTGGTGGGCACCAGCACCGCGACCTGCTTGCCGTCCTGGACGGCCTTGAACGCCGCGCGCAGCGCGATCTCCGTCTTGCCGTAGCCGACGTCGCCGCAGATGAGGCGGTCCATGGGGACCGCCTTCATCATGTCGCCCTTGACCTCGTCGATGCTGGCGAGCTGGTCGGGCGTCTCCACGTACGGGAAGGCGTCCTCCAGCTCGCGCTGCCACGGGGTGTCCTGGCCGAAGGCGTGGCCCTTGGTGGCCATGCGGGCGGAGTACAGCTTGATGAGGTCCCCGGCGATCTGCTTGACGGCCTTGCGCGCCTTGGACTTCGTCTTCGCCCAGTCCGAGCCGCCCATCTTCGACAGCGTCGGGGTCTCCCCGCCCGTGTAGCGGGTGACCTGGTCCAGGGTGTCGGTGGGCACGAAGAGCCGGTCGCCGGGCTGGCCGCGCTTGCTGGAGGCGTACTCCAGCACCAGGTACTCGCGGGTGGCGCCCTGGATCGTGCGCTGCACCATCTCGACGAACTTCCCGATGCCGTGCTGCTCGTGCACGACGAAGTCGCCGGGCTGCAGGCTGAGCGGGTCCACGGCGTTGCGGCGGCGGCGCGGGGCCATGCGGCGCATGTCCTTGGTGGACTGCCCGCCCACCCCGGTGATGTCGGCCTCGGTGACCAGCGCCACCTTCAGCGCCTCGGCGACGAAACCGTGCTCCACGCTCGCGGTCGTCACCGCGACCACCGACTCCACCGGCGCCTCGACGAGGTCGTCGACGAGGCGTGCGGGCACGTCCTCGCCGGAGAGCACCTCCACCAGCCGCTTGGCCGGCCCGTGCCCCTCGGTGGTCACGACGATGCGCCAGCCGGCGCCGGCGAGCTCGCGCAGGTCGGCGAGCGCCTTCTCCGTCTCGCCGCGGTAGCTGACGACGTCGCGCGCGCCGACGCGCAGGACGCGGGTGTCCTCCAGGTCGCGCAGGTCGTCGTCGGAGACGAGGGAGGTCACCGACCACCAGGGCCGCCCGGTGGACTCCGCGTGGGCGCGCACCTGCGCCAGCGTCCAGAACGAGGAGGCGCCCAGGTCCACGGGGGCCTGGCCGCCGGCGGCGGCATTCATCCACGCGGCGTCCAGGAACTCCGCACCGGTGGCGACGAGGTCGTGGGCGCGGGCACGGACCTTCTCGGGCTCGGCGAGCACGACGTGGGTGCCGGCGGGCAGGACGTCCAGCAGCGGTTCCATGCCGTCGACGAGGACGGGGGCGAGGGACTCCATGCCCTCCACCGCGATGCCCTCGGCGATCTTGGCGAGCACCTCGGCGGCCTCGGGGTGGGCCTCCACCAGCGCCGCGGCCCGCTGCCGCACGTCCTCGGTGAGCAGCAGCTCGCGGCACGGCGGCGCCCACACCCCGTCCGGCTCGACCTCCAGGCTGCGCTGGTCGGCCACGGAGAAGGAGCGGACCTCGTCGACCTCGTCGCCGAAGAACTCCACGCGCAGCGGGTGCGGGCGGGTGGGCGGGAAGACGTCGAGGATGCCGCCGCGCACGGCGAACTCCCCGCGCCGCTCGACCATGTCCACGCGCGAGTACGCCGCGCCCACCAGGGCCTCGACGGTGGCGTCCAGGCCGACCTCGTCGCCGGCGCGCAGCCGCACGGGCTCCAGCTCGGCCAGGCCCTTCACCAGCGGCTGCAGCACGGCGCGCACGGGAGCGACGACGACGCGCACCTCACCCGTGCTCGCGTCGCGGTCGGACGGGTGCGCCAGCCGGCGCAGCACCGCCAGGCGCTGGGCGACGGTGTCGCTGCGCGGGGACAGCCGCTCGTGCGGCAGCGTCTCCCAGGCGGGGAACTCCGCGACGGCGTGCTGCGGCAGGTAGCAGCGCAGCCAGGTGGCCAGGTCCTCGCACTCGCGGCCGGTGGCGGTGACCACCAGCAGGGGGCGCTCGGCGGCCAGGGCCGCCAGCAGGGCGGGACGAGCGCCGAGGGGCGCGACCACGTCGAGGGCCTGACCGGCGCCCTCGCGCGCCGTCTGAACGGCCGCGCGGACGGCGGGTTCGGTGCGCAGGACGTCGAGCAGGCCGGTGAGGCTCACGAACACTCCGGAGGGACGTGCGAGCGGGTGGTGGACCACCGCGGAGGACTGCCGCAAGCCTACGGCCGCCCTCCGACGCGGGCCGCGCGCACGGGCGGCGACGACCCGCGGAGCCCGCGGCCGCCGGTACCCTCGGCCCGGTGCCCGGTGCTGCTGACGCCCCCACCTCCCCCGCCGCGCGGCCGCGCCGCCCGCGCCGCTCGCGCCGCCCGGCGGCGGTGGTGCTGGCCGTGCTGGGGCTGCTGGTGCTGGCCTGGGCCGTGGCCGTGGCGGTCAGCGGCGCGCAGGCGGTGCGCGCCCTGCAGCGGGTGGCGGACGCGGCGCCCGCCCTGGAGCGGGACCTGCGCGCCCAGCGCTTCGCCCAGGCGGTGCCCGTGGCCGAGGACGTGGCGGCCGACGCCGCCGCGGCCGCGCGGGCGACCGGGCAGCTGCCGTACCGCGCGGCCGGGCACGTGCCGTGGGTCGGCGACCAGCTGCGGGCGCTGGGCGCCGGTGCGCTCGCGGCCGCGGCGCTGACCGAGCCCCTGCCCCGCGCCCTGACCGCCGCGCAGGAGGTGCTCGGCGACGGGTTCCTGGCGCAGGACGGCGCGGTCGACGTCGCCGCGCTGCAGCGGGTGAGCCCGCTCGTGACCGACTACGCCACCCGCGTGGAGGTGGCCCGCGCGGCGCTGGAACGGGCCCGGGGCCCTCGCGTGCTGGACGCGCTCGCGACGCGCCTGGAGCCGGTGTCGCGACGGCTGGAGGAGGTCGCCGGCCCGGCGCGGGCGGCGGGGGCGCTGGCCCCGCAGCTGCCTGCGATGCTCGGCTCCGAGGGCGCGCGCACGTACCTGGTGGCCTTCACCAACCCGGCGGAGATCCGCCCGGTGCAGGGCCTGGTGGGCGCCTACGCCTACGTGTCCGTCGACGCCGGTCGCGTCTCCCTGGTGCGCACCGGCTCCAACGACGACCTGCAGGACGCCCGCTCGGACGTCACGGTCAACGGGGAGGAGTTCCTCTCCCTGTACGGCCGCGACCCGGACGCCGCGCTCGTGCAGAACCTCACGGTGGGCGCGCAGGCCGACGACGCCGCCCGGTTGGCGGTCTCCCTGGTCGCGGACGCGGGCCTGCCCACCCCGGACGCCGTCGTCCTCGTCGACCCGGTGGGCCTGGGGGTCCTCCTGGGCCCGGACCAGCCCCCGCTGCAGCTGGGGCCCTTCGGCGAGGTGGCGGCCGGCGACCTGCCCGAGGTGCTGATGCACGACGCGTACGTGCGCTACGAGGACGACAACGACGCCCGCGAGGAGTTCCTGGCCGCGGCGTCGGCCGCGGCCTTCGAGGCGGTGCTGTCCGACGGGCTGTCCGCGGACGCGCTGAGCGGGGGCCGGGAGGCCGTCGCCAGCGGGCACCTGGCCGTCTGGAGCTCGCGCCCCGAGGAGCAGGAGGCGCTCGTCGCGGCCGGCCTGGCGGGCGTGCTGGGCGACCCCGCCGCCACCCCGGCGACCGCCCACCTGGGACTGACCAACGCGGCGCCGTCCAAGCTGGACTACTGGGTGCGGGCCGCGGTGGAGCTGTCCCCGCCGTGCGCGGCGGGAGCGGCGCAGGCCACGGGCACCGTGCAGCTGACGCTGACCAACACGGTGCCGGAGGAGATCCCCTGGTACACGCGCAACCAGCGCCACCGCTCGGACCCCGTGCTGGGGCGCACGGCGCGCGACGTCGTCTCGCTGTGGGTGCCGCCGCAGGTGGGTCTGGACGGCGCGACCGTCGACGGGACCGCGGTGGGCACCGCGGTCGACAGCGAGCACGGCTGGCGGCTGGTCCGCCTGACGGTGGACGTGCCCCCCGGCGAGGCGGTGGTGGTGGAGTGGCGGCTGCGGGGGCGGGCGGACGCCCTGCCCGTCACCGTGACCCCGCCCAGCACGGCCAGCACTCCCGAAGTGCGCACGATCGATTGCTCTCAGTGATCGACGGAGGTGCCGGCGCCGCTCGCGCCGCGCCACCTCCTCGATCCGCTGGACTCCGGCAGGGCCTTCCGCCATCCTGGAGGGCGCCTCGCAGTGATCACTCGTGGGGCCGTCCAGTTCCAGGGGGGGACCCGACCATGCACAAGAACACCACCCGATCCGCCGCCGCCGGGGCGCTCGTCGCCGGCGCGCTCATCGGCCTGGCCGGCACCGCGTCGGCCGCCACCGACTACGCGCCCTCGACGCCCACCCCGTCGATCACCACCGTGCCGCCGGCCGGCAGCTCCGACTCCGGCTCCCCGGCGCCGAGCCGCGACGCCGCCGCGGCGACCTCCTCCGACGAGCTGGCCTACACCGGCGCCGACGTGCTGCCCTGGGCGGCCGCGGGCACCGTGCTGACCCTGGGGGGAGCCGCCCTGGTGGTCGCCTCGCGCCGCCGTCCGGGCCGTCAGCACTGACGTACCGGGCAGACCCGCCGGCGGCCCAGCAGGGCCCGCCGGC
>NZ_JBKBCT010000101.1:0-10751 GCF_050871525.1 Kineococcus auxinigenes
TCGCCCGCGGTCGAGGGCGCGGGCCGGTCGTGGGCGTCAGCTCGCCGGAACCGGTTCCACGGCGAGCTCGGCGCGGACCTCAGCGGCGGCGGCCACGAGGTTGCGCAGCGCGGGCACCGTCTCGGCGTACCCGCGGGTCTTCAGCCCGCAGTCCGGGTTCACCCACACCTGCCGCGCGGGCACCGAGGCCACCGCCAGGCGCAGCAGCTCGGCGACCTCCTCGCGGCCGGGGACCCGCGGGGAGTGGATGTCGTACACGCCCGGGCCGATGCCGCGGGCGAACCCGGCGCGGGCGATGTCCGGCAGCACCTCCATGCGCGAGCGGGCCGCCTCGATGCTCGTCACGTCCGCGTCGAGGCGGTCGATGGCGTCGATGACCTCGCCGAACTCCGAGTAGCAGAGGTGCGTGTGGATCTGCGTGGCGTCCGCGGCGCCGGCGGTCGCCAGCCGGAACGCGGCCACCGACCAGTCCAGGTACGCGGGCTGGTCGGCGCGGCGCAGCGGCAGCAGTTCGCGCAGCGCCGGCTCGTCCACCTGCACGACGCCGATGCCTGCCGCCTCGAGGTCGGCGACCTCGTCGCGCAGGGCGAGGGCGACCTGGCGGGCGGTGTCGGCCAGCGGCTGGTCGTCGCGGACGAACGACCAGGCCAGGATCGTCACGGGGCCGGTGAGCATCCCCTTGACCGGCTTCGGCGTGCGGGAGGCGGCGTGCGCGCTCCACGGGACGGTGATCGGCGCGGAGCGGGTGACGTCGCCCCACAGGATCGGCGGGCGCACGCACCGCGAGCCGTACGACTGCACCCAGCCGTTGCGGGTCACCGCGAAACCGTCGAGGTTCTCGGCGAAGTACTGCACCATGTCGTTGCGCTCGGGTTCGCCGTGCACGACGACGTCCAGCCCCAGCTCCTCCTGCAACGCCACCACGCGGTCGATCTCGGCGCGCAAGAACTCCTCGTACTGCTCCTGGGTGAGCCGTCCGGCGGTGCGGGCAGCGCGCGCGGCGCGGATCTCCCCGGTCTGCGGGAACGAACCGATGGTGGTGGTGGGCAGCTGCGGCAGGTCGAGCGCCTCCTCCTGCGCGACGCGGCGCACGGCGTAGCCGCTGCGGTGCAGCGCCTCCTCACCCAGGCCGGCGAGGCGTTCGCGAACCTCGGGGCGCACCACCCCCGGGGCGGCGAGGCGGTCGGCGCGGGCCGCGGAGCTGGCGGCGACGGTGTCCGAACCCGTGCCGGGGTGCTGCAGCGCCTCCCCCAGCAGGACGACCTCGGCGACCTTCTGGTCCGCGAAGGCGAGCCAGCCGCGCAGCCGCTCGTCCAGGTCGGGCTCGTCGGCGACGTCGTGCGGGACGTGCAGCAGCGAGGTGGACGTGCCGGCGACGACGGTGCCCGCCAGCGGCTCCAGCGCCCGCAGCTGCGCCAGGGCGGGCGCCAGGTCGGCGCGCCAGACGTTGTGGCCGTCGACGACCCCGGCGACGACGGTCTTGGTCTCCAGGCCGGGGACCGGACCGGCCGGAGCGGACCCGCGCACCAGGTCCAGCGCCAGGGCGTCCACCGCGGTGGCGGCCAGCGGCGCCAGGTGCTCGCCCAGGTCGCCGTAGGGGGCCGCGACCAGCAGGCGCGGGCGGGCGGGCGCCCCCGTCGGCGCGGCCAGCAGGGTGTCGTAGGCCGTGCGCACGAGCTCCGCGAGCCCGTCGACGCCCTCGGTGGCGGAGTCGCTGACGAGGGCGGGCTCGTCCAGCTGCACCCACGCGGCGCCGGCAGCGGCGTGCGCGGCCAGCAGTTCGGCGTACACCGGCAGCAGGTCGGCCAGGCGGTCGATCGGTGCGAACCCCTCGGGGCTGCCGTCGGCGGGCTTGGCCAGCAGCAGGAACGTGATCGGTCCCACGAGGACGGGACGGGTGAGGAAGCCGTCGGCCAGCGCCTCGGAGAACTCCCGCACACCCCGGTCGTCGGCGAACCGGAACTCCGTGTCCGGGCCGATCTCGGGGACGAGGTAGTGGTAGTTCGTGTCGAACCACTTGGTCATCTCCAGCGGCGCGTCCGTCCCGCGACCGCGGGCGATCGTGGACACCCCGGCCAGGTCGACCCGCCCGTCGGCGGCCACGACGTCGGCGAA
Organism: Kineococcus auxinigenes; assembly: GCF_050871525.1. Taxonomy (NCBI): domain Bacteria; kingdom Bacillati; phylum Actinomycetota; class Actinomycetes; order Kineosporiales; family Kineosporiaceae; genus Kineococcus; species Kineococcus auxinigenes. The sequence goes on from NZ_JBKBCT010000101.1 coordinate 2,116, forward strand.
GCGCGGCGGCACGGCACCCACGGCGATCGCGGTGTCCAGCACCTGGTCGTACGCGGAGAACGCCGAGGGGATCGAAGCGTCGTGGGCGTGCAGGCCCAGGTCGTTCAGGCGCCGCACGGTGCGGGCGCGCACCGCGGCCAGCGCCCGCTCGGTGGTGGCGACGTCGGCGTGGCCGGCCCACAGGGCCTCCAGCGCCTTCTTCGTCTCCCGGCGCGGGCCGATGCGGGGGTAGCCCAGGACGGTGGCCGACCAGGCGGGGACGTCGGTGGTGCCGGGGCGGGTGGTGCGGGTCTGTGTGCTCATCGGGATCCTCCAGCCGCGAGCGCGGCGTCGTGGGGAACCGCGGATGCCTGCGGCCGTCCGGCCGAGCTCGGGACCGTCGGGGTCCCGGCGCCGAGGTGCACACCCTCGAGCAGGTCCAGCGCCGCGGGCGCTGCGTTGAACGTGTAGAGGTGGAGCCCGGGGGCGCCGGCCGCGAGCAGGTCGCGGGCCAGGGCCTGGCCGAAGCGGGTGCCGGCGCGGTGGCGCGCGGCGTCGCCGTGCTCGGCCGCGGACTCCAGCAGGGCCAGCAGGTCGGCGGGTGGGGCGACCCCGGTGAGCTGCTCCAGGCGCAGCAACCGCGCCGGGTCGGTGGTCGGGATGATCCCCGGCAGCAGCGGCAGGGTGATGCCGGCGTCGCGGGCCCGGGCGGTGAAACCGGCGTACTCCCGGGCGGAGTAGCAGACCTGCGTGATGGCGAAGGAGGCGCCGGCGTCCTGCTTGGCGCGCAGGGCCTGCAGGTCGCCCGCGCGCCGGGAGGCCGGGAAGGCCGCCACCGCGACGCTCAGCGGCGGGATCGCCGTCACCGCCGCACCGTCACCTCCCGCGTTCAGGTGGTGGTGGCGGTCGGCGACGTGCAGGAGTTCCACCAGGTCGCACGCGCGGCGGACGGCGTCGGCCGGTGCCGGGTCGGCGATCCGCTCGGCCGGTGGGTCGCCGCGCACCGCCAGGACGTCGCGCACCCCCGCGGCGAAGAACTCCTGGGCGAGGTCCACGACCTGCCGCCTCGTGGCACCGACGCAGGTCAGGTGCGCCACGGCGGCGGCGCGGGTCTCGCGGCGCAGGTGGGCGAGCAGTTCGCAGCCGGCGTCGCGGGTTCCGCCGCCCGCACCGTGGGTCACGGAGAAGAAGTCCGGCCCGGTCCCGGCGAGCCGGTGGACCGTGCGGTGCAGGGCTTCCCGGGCCCGCTCCGAGCGCGGGGGGAACAGCTCGAAGCTCAGGGTGGGGCGGCCTGCGGCTCCGGCGACCAGGGGCGCGACGCTCACGACAGCGCGCGGGGATCGCCGGGCCCGGTGGTGCCCGGGGACGGGTGGGCGGTGGTGCGGGACATCGTCGACTCCATCGACCTGGCGGAAGCACCCGCTCCCGGGGGACCGGGGGGTTGCTGCGGCGTCGTCGAGCCAGGACTCTCGGCCGCTCTGGATGGGGTGGCGGTGCTGGTCGTGCTGGTGGTGCTGGTGGTGCGGTGGGTCAGTGCTCCCCGCCCTGCGGCGGCAGGGCGGCCACCACCGGGTGGTCGGCGTGGATCAGGCCCACCTTCGCCGCACCACCGGGCGAGCCGACGGTCTCGAAGAACTCGACGTTGGCCGCGGTGAACGCCGACCACTGCTCGGGCACGTCGTCCTCGTAGTAGATCGCCTCCACCGGGCACACCGGCTCGCAGGCGCCGCAGTCGACGCACTCGTCGGGCTGGATGTACAGCGAGCGCTCACCCTCGTAGATGCAGTCGACCGGGCACTCCTCGATGCAGGCCTTGTCCTTGAGGTCCACGCAGGGCTGTGCGATGACGTACGTCACTGCGCGCTGCTCCTCTCGTTGTCGGTGGTGGTGAGCGTTCGGGCGGTGCGGCGGTGCCGGCGCACCGAGTGGGCCACGGCGAGCGCGCCGGCGGCGAGGATCAGCGCGTAGACGACCCAGCGGACCGGGTCGGGGGCGCCGACGGCGTCGCTGCGCAGCAGGGTCCGCGAGTTCGTCAGGACGATGACGGCGCCGACGGCCGAGCCCAGCACGTGCGGCGGGGCGTAGCGCACCAGCCAGGCGGCGATGGGCGCGGCGACCAGGCCTCCGAGCAGCAGCGCGAGCACCCACGTCCAGGCGATGCCCTGCGAGCCGAGCCCCACGAGGAACCCCGCGCTGGCGGCCACCGCGACGAGGAACTCGCTGGTGTCCACCGAGCCGATGACCTTGCGCGCCTCCAGCCGGCCGGAGGCCAGCAGGGCGGGGGTGCCCACGGGGCCCCATCCACCACCGCCGGTCGCGTCGACGAACCCGGCGAACAACCCCAGCGGCGCCAGGAAGCGCCGCCGCAGCGGCCGGTGCAGGGACCGCTCGTCGAAGCGCGCCACCGCGGAGCGCAGCAGCACGTACACCCCCAGCAGCAGCAGCACGGCGCTGATCACCGGTGCGGCGACGTCCGTGGGCAGCGACGACAGGACCGTCGCCCCCAGGAAGGCCCCGACCGCGCCGGGCACGCCGACGCGCACCACGACGCGCCAGTCGACGTTGCCGAAGCGCCAGTGCGCGGCCCCGGAGGCCAGCGTGGTGCCGATCTCCGCGAGGTGGACGGTGGCAGACGCGGCGGCGGGGCTCGCTCCCACGACCAGCAGCAGGGTCGTGGAGGTGACGCCGTAGGCCATGCCGAGGGAGCCGTCGACGAGCTGGGCCAGCAGGCCGACCAGGGCGAGCAGGGCGAACTTGTGCACGAGAGGAGCCGTCCGTACGTCCGTGGACCCGCAGGTCCGCGCTTGCCGGACGCCGAACGGCGACCGGCCAGGTCCTCACCCGGAGCACCCCGCCGCGACAGGAGGGTTGCCGACCAGCGAGCCGGGGCTTGACGCTGGTACTCGTGACCGCCACTGACGGTAGACGAACCCCGGCAGGCGGTCAACACCTCGCGGCACCGGCGGTAACCGGGCGGTTTCCCCGGTCCGCCCGCCGGCGCCACGCTGATCGACGGGACCGTGTTGGAGTTCGTGCGCTCGTGCCCTACCGTGGTCACGTGGTCCAGCCCTCTGCCGTGCGCCTCGTCTCGCGCCGGTACGTCGACCTCATGCGGCTGCAGAGCGCCTACGCGTGCCGTTCCGGTCGCTCGCTGCACCCCACCAGCTGAGGGCCTCCTCACGAGGAGGACCCGTCTCTCCCGTGAGGTTCCATGACACCCGACGCCAGCACCGCCCCCCTCGAGCAGGCCGCCCCGCCGGCCCCCCGCCGCGCACCGCGCGCACCACGCCCCGGTGGCAACGGCCAGTGGCGCGTCGACGGCACCGCGCCCCTGAACCACAACGAGGAGGTCAAGGCGGCCGACGGGGGGCTGAACGTCCGCGAGCGCATCGAGAACCTGTACGCGCCCGGGGGTTTCTCCTCCATCGCGCCGGACGATCTCAACGGGCGGTTCCGGTGGTGGGGGCTGTACACCCAGCGGCGTCCCGGCATCGACGGCGGGCGCACCGCGCAGCTGTCCGCCCAGGAGCTGTCCGACGAGTTCTTCATGCTGCGCGTGCGGATCGACGGCGGTGCGCTGACGACCGAGCAGCTGCGCGTCGTGGCTGGCATCTCCACCGAGTTCGCCCGCGACACGGCCGACATCACCGACCGGCAGAACGTGCAGCTGCACTGGGTGCGCATCGAGGACGTCCCGGAGATCTGGCGGCGGCTCGAGGCCGTGGGGCTGCAGACGACCGAGGCGTGCGGGGACACCCCGCGCGTGGTGCTCGGCAGCCCGGTCGCGGGCATCGCCCGCGACGAGGTCATCGACCCCACCCCGGTGATCACGGAGATCGTGGAACGCTTCATCGGCGACCCGGAACTGGCGAACCTGCCGCGCAAGTTCAAGACCGCCGTCACCGGTCACCCCAGCCAGGACGTCGTGCACGAGATCAACGACATCTCCCTGGTGGGCGTGGTGCACCCGGAGCTCGGCGCGGGGTACGACCTGTGGGTGGGCGGCGGGCTGTCGACGAGCGCGCACCTCGCCCAGCGCCTCGGAGCGTTCGTGCCCCCCGAGCGGGCCGCGGAGGTCTGGCAGGGCGTGGTCAGGGTCTTCCGGGACTACGGCTACCGCCGGCTGCGCAACAAGGCGCGGTTGAAGTACCTGGTGGCCGACTGGGGCGCCGAGCGGTTCCGGCAGGTGCTGGAGACGGAGTACCTGGACCGGGCGCTGCCCGACGGCCCGCCGCCGCCGGCCCCCTCCGGTCGCGGCGACCACGTGGGCGTGCACGAGCAGAAGGACGGCCGGTGCTACGTCGGCCTGTCCCCCACCGTCGGGCGGGTCAGCGGCACGGTGCTGCGCGAGCTGGCCGACGCGGCGGAGGCGGCGGGCTCGGGTCGTGTGCGCTTCACCCCGCACCAGAAGGTCGTCGTCCTGGACGTCGACCCCGCACGCGTCGAGGAGTTCACGGCCCGCGCCGAGGTCCTCGGCCTGACCGCGCACCCCTCGCCTTTCCGGCGCACCACGATCGCCTGCACGGGCATCGAGTTCTGCAAGCTGGCGATCGTGGAGACCAAGGACACCGCGACGCGCGCGATCGAGGAGCTGGAGCGCCGCCTGGCCGGGGTGGAGATCGACACCCCGATCACGCTGCACGTCAACGGGTGCCCGAACTCCTGCGCCCGCGTCCAGACCGCCGACATCGGCCTGAAGGGCCAGCTGGTGCAGGACGAGCACGGCGAGCAGGTCGCCGGGTTCCAGGTCCACCTCGGCGGCGGGCTGGCCTCGGCCGACCGCGCCGAACCCGGTGTCGGCCGCACCGTGCGCGGCCTGAAGGTGACGGCCACCGCCCTGCCCGAGTACGTCGAGCGCCTGGTGCGGCGCTACCTCGAGACCCGGGAGCCGCGCGAGACGTTCGCGGCCTGGGCCCACCGCAGCGACGAGGAGGCTCTGCGATGAGCGAGACCACGACGACCACCGTCCCCGCGCCCCGTGCGCGCCGGGGCCGCGAGGAACTGCGGTCGCTGGCCGAGCGCGGGGCGACGGAGCTCACCGGGGCGGGCGCCGAGGAGGTCGCCGCCTGGGCGGCGGCCACCTTCCCCGGGACCCTGGCCGTGGCGTGCAGCATGGCCGACGCCGTCCTGCCGCACCTGGTGTCCCGGTTCGCACCGGGCGTGGACGTGCTTTTCCTGGACACCGGCTACCACTTCGCCGAGACCCGCGGCACGCGCGACGAGGTGGAGTTCGCGCTGCCGGTGCGCGTCGTGGACGTCCTGCCCCGGCAGACCGTCGCCGAGCAGGACGCCGAGTTCGGCCCCCGCCTGCACGAGCGCGACCCCGGCACGTGCTGCCGGCTGCGCAAGGTGGAACCGCTGGCCGCCGCCCTGGGCGGGTACGAGGCGTGGGTGACGGGCGTGCGCCGCGAGGAGGCCCCGACCCGGGCCGGTACGCCCCTGGTGCAGTTCGACGAGCGGCACGGGCTGGTCAAGCTCAACCCCCTGGCGGCCTGGACGTTCGACGAGCTCGTCGACTACGCCACCGCGAATGCCGTCCCGGTCAACCCGCTGCTGACCAGCGGGTACCCCTCCATCGGCTGCAAGCCGTGCACGCGCGCGGTGGCACCGGGCGAGGACCCGCGCGCCGGCCGCTGGGCCGGCACCGGCAAGACCGAGTGCGGGATCCACCTGTGAGCGCGCCGACGACGGCCGTCGTGCCGGCCGCGCGCACCGCGGCGGGCAGCGCCGACCCCGCCCGCGTGGACGACCTGCGGGCCTTGGAGGCCGAGGCCGTCCACATCGTCCGCGAGGTCGCCGCGGAGTTCGAGAACCCGGTGCTGCTGTTCTCCGGCGGCAAGGACTCCATCGTGCTGCTGCGCCTGGCGGAGAAGGCGTTCCGCCCCTCCCCGGTGCCGTTCCCGGTGATGCACGTCGACACCGGGCACAACTTCGACGAGGTGATCGACTTCCGCGACCGGCGCGTGCGCCAGGGCGGGCACCGCCTCGTGGTCGCCTCGGTGCAGGCCAGCATCGACGCCGGCCGGTCCCGCGACGACGGACCGGGTTCCTCGCGCAACCGCCTGCAGACGCGGACCCTGCTCGACGCGCTGGCCGAGGGCCGGTTCGACGCGGCGTTCGGCGGGGCGCGCCGCGACGAGGAGCGCGCGCGCGCCAAGGAGCGCGTGTTCAGCGTCCGCGACGCCGCCGGCCAGTGGGACCCGCGCAACCAGCGCCCGGAACCGTGGTCGCTGTACAACGGGCGCATCCACCGCGGCGAGCAGGTCCGGGTGTTCCCGCTGAGCAACTGGACCGAGCTGGACGTGTGGCGCTACATCGCCGCGGAGGGCCTGGAGCTGCCGAGCATCTACTTCGCGCACGAGCGCGACGTCGTCGAGCGCGACGGGATGCTGCTGGCCGTCTCGGGCATCACGCCGGCCCGGCCCGGTGAGCGGGTGCAGCGGCTGCGGGTGCGGTACCGCACCGTCGGGGACCTCACGGTCACCGGTGCGGTGCGCTCGGACGCCACCGACGTCGAAGCCGTCATCGCGGAGATCGGCACCGCCACCGTGTCCGAGCGCGGAGCCACCCGCGCCGACGACCGGACCTCCGCCGCCGCGATGGAGGACCGCAAGCGCGAGGGGTACTTCTGATGCGGGAACTGCTGCGGATGTCCACGGCCGGCTCGGTCGACGACGGCAAGTCCACCCTGATCGGCCGGCTGCTGCTGGACACCGGGAGCCTGCCCACCGACCACCTCGCCGCCGTCGACGGCCCCGGGGGCCCGGACCTGGCGGCGCTGTCGGACGGCCTGCGCGCCGAGCGCGAGCAGGGCATCACCATCGACGTGGCGTACCGGTTCTTCTCCACCCCGCGGCGGAACTACGTGCTGGCCGACACCCCCGGGCACGAGCGGTACACCCGCAACATGGTGACGGGGACCTCCAACGCCCACCTCGCCATGCTCCTGGTGGACGTGCGCGCCGGGGTGCTGGACCAGACCCGCCGGCACGCGAGGATCGCGACGCTGCTGGGCGTGCCGCACCTGGTGGCGGTGGTGAACAAGATGGACCTCGTCGACTTCGACCGCTCCAGGTTCTCCTCGGTGCGCGAGGAGCTGCGCGAGGTCGCCGACCGGCTCGGCGTGCGGATGCTCGTGGTGCCGGTGGCCGCCAAGCACGGCGACAACGTCGCGAACCGCTCGGCGAACACCCCCTGGTACGACGGGCCGACACTGCTGGAGCACCTGGACGCCGTGGAGGTCCTGCCGCCGGACTTCGGCGTGGGACGGCTGCGCCTGCCGGTGCAGTGGGTCTCCCGGCCCGTCGCCGGCCGACGACGCAGCTACACCGGCCGGGTGGCCGCGGGCACGCTGCGCGCCGGGGACGAGGTCGTCGTGCTGCCCTCCGGTTCCCGCACCCGCGTCACCGCCGTGGACACCCTCGACGACGGCCGCGAGGTCGCGGTGCCGCCGCTGTCGGTGGCGGTGGAACTGGCCGACGAGCTCGACGTGGGCCGCGGCGACGTCCTCGTCGCCCCGGACGCCGAACCCACCGTCACCCGCGAGGTGCGGGCTCAGGTGTGCTGGATGCACGCCGAACCCCTGACCCCGGGGCGCCGGTTGCTGCTGAAGCACACCACCCGCACGGTGCGCGCGGAGGTCACGGCCCTGCACGACCGGATGGACCCGCGCACGCTGGCCGAGCTGCCGACGCCGGAGATGTTGCAGCTCAACGACATCGGTGCGGTCACCCTGCGGACCGCCGTCGACCTGGTGGTGGAGCCGTACGCGCACAACCGGGACATGGGCGCGTTCGTCCTCGTCGACGAGCACACCCACGACACGGTGGCCGCCGGCGTCGTGCGCGAAGCCGTCGACCGGCGCACCGGCCCGCGCGCCGGTGACGGCGCGGTGTGGCGCCCCTCGCGGGCTCCTCGCCCGCACCCCGGGGCGGCGCTGTGGCTGCTGCCCGCGGCGGACGCCGGCCAGGTGGACGCCGAGCAGGTGGCCGGCGAGGTCGAGTCCGCCCTGCTCGCGCAGGGCCGCCCGGCGTACGCGCTGCGCGGGGAGAACCTGCGTGCGGGCCTGGTCGCGGACCTGGGCGATTCGGCCCCCGAACGCGCGGAGGCCTCGCGCCGCACCGCTCACGCCGCCCGGTTGCTGGTCGACGCGGGCGTCGTGGTGGTCGGGACCGCTCGCGACGCCGCGCAGGCGCAGGAACTGGCGCGGACGGTGGACGAAGGCGGTTGCACCGCGGTGGTGCTCACGCTCGAACCGGGCGAGGACGCGCCGGCCGCGGCCCGCCGTGCGATCGCCGTGCTCACCGGGGAGGCGGGGCGCGGCTGATGCAGCCGCTGCACCTGGACCTGCGCGGCCGGGCCGTCGTCGTCGCCGGCGGCGGCCCGACCGCCGCCCGGTGCGCCCGCGACCTGAGCGCCGCGGGCGCCGACGTCCTCGTCGTGGCCGTGCGGTTGTGCGAGGAGCTGCGCGAGCAGCACCGCGCTGGGCGGGTGCGCTGGCGCGAGGGCACCGCCGGCGCGGCGGACCTGGTGGACGCGTGGCTCGTGCACGCCGCCACCGGCGACGCGGCCGACGACGACGCCGTGGGGGGGGGGGGGGGGGGGGGGGGGGGGGGGGGGGGGGGGGGGGGGGGGGGGGGGGGGGGGGGGGGGGGGGG
>NZ_JBKBCT010000102.1:0-10700 GCF_050871525.1 Kineococcus auxinigenes
GGGCCCGCACACCCCGTCAGGGGTGTGCGGGCCCGTCCTCGTGCGCGGTGCCCCGGGTGGGATTCGAACCCACACTGGATCGAGTTTGAGTCGATTGCCTCTGCCGGTTGGGCTACCGGGGCGCACGCCACCGCCCGCGAGCGGCGGCGCGGCCACCCTACCGGTCCAGGCACCGCGCCCGGCGGGGTGACGGGGCTCCGACACGCCGGCACCCGCCCACTAGGATGAGGGCGTGACCAACACTTCCGACACCGCCGCGACCCCGTCCTCCACCGCTCGCCGGGTGGTCGTCGCGGAGGACGAGGCGATCATCCGCCTCGACATCGTGGAGATGCTCCGGGAGGCCGGCTACGACGTCGTCGGCGAGGCCGGCGACGGCGAGCAGGCCGTCGCCCTGGCCGAGGAGCACAAGCCCGACCTGGTCGTGATGGACATCAAGATGCCCGTCCTGGACGGCATCTCCGCGGCCGAGCGCATCGTCAAGGCCCGCATCGCCCCCGTCGTGCTGCTCACCGCCTTCTCCCAGGCCGAGCTCGTCGAGCGCGCCCGCGACGCCGGCGCCATGGCGTACGTCGTCAAGCCCTTCACCTCCGCCGACCTGCTGCCCGCCGTGGAGATCGCCGTCAGCCGGCACCAGCAGATCATGGCCCTGGAGGACGAGGTCGCCGACCTCGCCGACCGCTTCGAGACCCGCAAGCTCGTCGACCGCGCCAAGTCCAAGCTGCAGACGCAGTTCGGCATGAGCGAACCCGAGGCGTTCCGCTGGATCCAGAAGACCTCCATGGACAAGCGGCTGACGATGCGCGAGGTGGCCACCACGGTCATCAACGCCGGCGACGACCGCTCCTGACCCCTCCCGCACCACCCCAGCACCACCCCAGCACCACCCCAGCACCACCCCAGCGCACGGCCCGGGCACCACCGTCGGTGACCGGGCCGTGCGCACCGGTGAACCACCCGGGTGAAAGCACCCACCACCACCCCCCGGGCCCCGCCCGGATCTTCCGCTCAGCCCGGCACAGGCCCTAAGGTCCCCTCAGCCGCGAGCGCGGCGACCGGAAGCGGGGGCCCGGTCCTTTCGAGGAGGACGCCGTGCCGAAACCTGCCGTGGTGGTGCGCGAAGCCGCGGTCACCGACGTGGACACCCTGATGGACCTCTACGCCTCCGCCCGCTTCGACGCCGGGCAGCTGCGCGCTTCCGTCGACAGCGTGCGCGCCCGCCTGCGCCGCGCCCTGGCCGACGGCACCGTGCGGGTGCTGCTGGCCACCGTGGCCGGTGAACCCGTCGGCTACGCCCTGCTGACCTCCTCACCCCTGCTGCCCCTAGGCGGCTGCGACGGCCCCAGCCTCGAGCACCTGCACGTGGTGCCCGAGCACCGCCGCCGCGGTGTCGGACGCGCCCTGCTGCGCCGCGCCCTGCTGCTCGCCGAAGCCGAGGGCGCCGAGCAGCTGGCCTGCACCGCCCTGCCGGGCGATCGCGACTACACCCGCTACCTCGCCCGGCTCGGCTTCGCCCCCGTCGTCGTGCGCCGCGCCGCCCCCCTGACCCTGCTGCGGCGCCGCCTGGCCCTGGACAGCGCCACCGCCCGCGACGCGCACAGCTCCGGCGTCGTGGCCCGCCGCCGCTCCCTGCGCGCCCGCCTGGCCCGCAGCACCGCGCTGCCCACCCCCCGCGACGGCACCGGACCCCTGCCCGACGCCACCCCCGTCAGCTGACCCCCGCGCACCCCGACCCCTGCGCTCCCGCACCGCGTGCGTCGCACCGCCTGACTACCCTGACCGACGTGACCCCACCTGCCGCGTCGACGTCCCGCCGGGCCACCACCGGCGCACCCCAGCAGACCCGCCCGCGCCTGCTGCTGGTCGACGGCCACTCCCTGGCCTACCGCGCCTTCTACGCCCTGCCCGTGGACAACTTCGCCACCAGCACCGGCCAGCCCACCAACGCGGTCTACGGGTTCACCTCCATGCTCATCAACGTCCTGCGCGACGAGGACCCCACCCACCTCGCCGTCACCTTCGACGTCTCGCGCTCCACCTTCCGCACCGAGGCCTACGCCGACTACAAGGCCACCCGCACCAAGAGCCCCGACGAGTTCCGCGGCCAGGTCGAACTCGTCAAGGAGGTCCTCGCCGCCCTGCGCGTGCCCGTCGTGGAGAAGGAGGGCTACGAAGCCGACGACGTCATCGCCACCCTCACCGAGAACGCCGTCGCCGCCGACTACGACGTCCTCATCTCCACCGGCGACCGCGACGCCCTGCAGCTCGTCCGCGACGGCGTCACCGTCCTGTACCCGCGCAAGGGCGTGTCCGACCTGCTGCGCATGACCCCCGACGTCGTCCAGGAACGCTACGGCGTGCCCCCCGAGCGCTACCCCGACCTCGCCGCCCTCGTCGGCGAGACCTCCGACAACCTGCCCGGCGTGCCCGGCGTCGGCCCCAAGACCGCCGCCAAGTGGATCGGCACCTACGACGGCCTCGACGGCGTCATCGCCCACGCCGACCTCATCAAGGGCAAGGCCGGCGAGAGCCTGCGCACCCACCTCGACGGCGTCATCCGCAACCGGCGCCTGAACGCCCTCGTGCGCGACCTCGACCTGCCCGTCGCCGTCGAGGACCTCGCACGCCGACCCTGGGACCGCGAAGAGGTCCACACCGTCTTCGACGGCCTGGAGTTCCGCGTCCTGCGCGACCGCCTCTTCGCCACCCTCGAGACCACCGAACCCGAGGCCGAAGCCGGCTTCGGCCTCGACGGCGCGATCCTCCTCGACGACGAGGTCGCCCCCTGGCTCACCGAGCACGCCACCGGCCCCACCGGCCTGCACGTCAGCGGGCACTGGCAGCGCGGCACCGGCGACGTCACCGGCCTGGCGCTCGCCGGCGCCGACGGCGTCGCCGCCTGGCTGGACCCCACCACCCTCACCGGCGGCGACGAGCACGCCCTGGCCACCTGGCTGGCCGATCCCGCCGCCCCCAAGCTCGTCCACGACGTCAAGGGCCCCAGCCACGCCCTGGCCGCCCGCGGCTGGACCCTGGCCGGCGTCGTCATGGACACCGCCCTGGCCGCCTACCTGTGCCGCCCCGACCAGCGCAGCTACGACCTCGCCGACCTGACCGTGCGCCACCTCAAGCGCGAACTGCGCGCCGAGGCCTCCACCACCCCCGACAGCACCGCGACGCCTGACGGCACCGCACCCGCCGGCGACGAGCAGCTCACCCTGGACGCCGGCGACGGCCCCGTCGGCGCCGACCTGCAGGCCCGCGCGGAAGAGGGCATGGTCCGCGCCCTGGCCGTCGCCGAGCTCACCGACGTCCTGGCCACCGAGCTGGAGACCCGCGGCGGCACCCGCCTGCTGCACCAGGTGGAACTGCCCCTCGTCGACGTCCTCGCTCGCGCCGAACGCACCGGCATCGCCGTCGACGACGACCTCCTCGCCGAGCTCGAACAGCACTTCGCCGACCGCGTCGCCCACGCCCAGCGCCAGGCCCACGACGTCATCGGCACCGAGATCAACCTCGGCTCACCCAAGCAGCTGCAGACCGTCCTCTTCGAGCAGCTCGCCATGCCCAAGACCAAGCGCACCAAGACCGGCTACACCACCGACGCCGACGCCCTGGCCTCCCTCTTCGTCAAGACCGGCCACCCGTTCCTGCAGCACCTGCTGGAGCACCGCGACGCCTCCCGCCTGCGCCAGACCGTCGAGGGCCTGCGCAAGTCCGTCGCCGACGACGGCCGCGTCCACACCACCTTCCAGCAGATGATCGCCGCCACCGGGCGCCTGAGCTCCACCGACCCGAACCTGCAGAACATCCCCATCCGCACCGACGAGGGCCGACGCATCCGCGCCGCCTTCGTCGTCGGGCACGACCACCAGGGCACCACCTACGACAGCCTGCTCACCGCCGACTACTCCCAGATCGAGATGCGCATCATGGCGCACCTGTCCGGCGACACCGGCCTCATCGCCGCCTTCACCTCCGGCGAGGACCTGCACCGCTTCGTCGGCAGCCGCGTCTTCCACGTCGCACCCGCCGACGTCACCCCCGACATGCGCGCCAAGATCAAGGCCATGTCCTACGGCCTGGCCTACGGCCTGTCCGCCTTCGGCCTGTCCAACCAGCTGAAGATCACCACCGAAGAGGCCCGCAGCCTCATGGACGACTACTTCGAGCGCTTCGGCGGCGTGCGCGACTACCTGCACGGCGTCGTCGACGAAGCCCGCCGCGTCGGGTACACCGAGACCATCATGGGCCGGCGCCGCTACCTGCCCGACCTCACCAGCGACAACCGCCAGCGCCGCGAGATGGCCGAGCGCGCAGCCCTCAACGCCCCCATCCAGGGCTCGGCCGCCGACATCATCAAGGTCGCCATGCTCGACCTCGACACCGCCCTGCGCGACGCCGGACTGCGCTCGCGCCTGCTCCTGCAGGTCCACGACGAACTCGTCCTCGAAGTCGCCCCCGGCGAACGCGACCAGCTCGAGGACCTCGTGCGCACCACCATGGCCGGAGCCGCCGACCTCGCCGTCCCCCTCGACGTCTCCGTCGGCGCCGGACGCTCCTGGCACGAAGCCGGCCACTAGGCTCTGCCCTGCTGGTCGAGGCCCGGCGACTCCACGCTCGTGCCGGACGGCGTGCGGTTGCACGACTGTCGACCCGCCTCAGCACGGGACGAGTCGTGAGCACCTGGCCGCACCGGCGGGGACGAGGGTGGGCCGCTGCTGCTGCAGGTGCGCCACGCCCGCCCGAACCGGTGGAAGACCACCGGCGCGCACGGTGTGCTCGCACTGCACGACGGGCAGACGGTGCACGCCGCGGTGACCCACCGCGACAGCGGAGCCAGGAGCAGCCGGCGCAGGCAGCGGGGCAGCAGGCCCAGGAGTGGGCGTCGGTGCCCACCGGTGGGCACTGGCCGCCCTCGCACCTGCTGACCCTGGGCTGGGGCGAGACGCAGCTGTTCGCCCAGCCGCGCGAGTTCCGCAGCGCGACGTTCCTCGAGCCTGCCACCGATCCACCCGGCGCAGCCGCTGACCTGCCAGCGGGCGTGCCCGGTGAGGTGGCCGGGCGGGCGGTGTGGACGGTGCTGCTGAGCGCGCCGGGCCGCAAACCCCACGACATGCTGGTCCCCGTGGACCGGGACAGCGCCCTGGTGCTGCGCTGGGTCTGGGTCGACGGCCGCCACGGCGCACAGGTGCAGCACCTGGACACGTCCAGGCGGCCCCAGGCGGACACCTTCACCTGGACCGGCCCGCTCGGCGCCGCCTTCGGCGCCGAGAGCCACCGGGCGCGCCGGGCGCGCATCGACGAGCACGCGCAGGAGATCACGAGCGCACCGCTGGCGCCGATCGAGGAGTGGGGATCGCAGCAGAGGTGGGTGCTGCTGGACGTCGAGCCCGCCACCGGTGCCCTGGCCTGCAGCGGCGGTGGCCCCGGTGACGGCGCGGTGCCGCTGCGCTGGTCGGCCGGTCAGCGCAGCACGGGCTGCACCCGCAGCAGACGCCCTCGTGATCCCGTCGACGACCGAGTGCGTCCTAGAGGCCGTCAAGCCGCCCGGACAGCGAGGACCGCGTGGGGGCGCCGCACACCTTCTGGGGGCCGCTGCAAGCGTTCGACCTCCGTGAAGCCGGCCGAGGTGAGTCGGCCCGCCATCTCCTCCACCGGCCAGCGGTACGCCGTGGTGACCTCGTGCTCGAACGGCTCGCGCACCGGACCCTCGAAGAAGCCCACGACCAGCGCCCCGCCCGGCGCCAGGAGCCGGCGGATGCCGACCAGGGCGCTGTCCAACTGCCCGGGTTCGAGGTGGATGAGGGAGTACCACGCGAGCGCCCCGGCCACGGAGGCGTCCGGACGGGTCACGTCGGTCAGCGATCCGACCTCGAAGGCCACGCCCGGGTGGGCCCGACGCGCGTGGGCGATGAACTCCGGCACCAGGTCGATGCCCGTGACCTCGCACCCTGCGGCGTGCAGGTGGCCCGTCAGGTGCCCCGGACCGCAGCCCACGTCCAGGACCGGGCCGCTCAGGTGCCCCAGGTGCTGCTCGATCAGCCGCAGGTCGTCGGGGTGCACGGTCTCCACCGATCCCAACAGGTCGATGTACTGCTGCGCGAGCGAGGAGTAGGCCTGCTGGACGCCTCGAGAGCTCATCGCGAGCACGCTACCCAGAGCCATCGCCGGGACCTCGCTCGTCGAACCGCGCCGAGCTCGACGGCACCACTCGGTCAGACCGCGATGCAGAACGGTGTTCGTGCCCTCCCCGCTCGGTCACCCACGACGACGAGCTGCGACACCTCGGTCGACACGGCGCCGCCCCACGCTCTCGCCGACCGAGCGATCGACCGCCAGCGCCTCTCGCTGCGCCCAGACCCCACGTGCCGCTGAAGCGACGCCCGGACACCACCACGGTGCCGATCACGCCCACACCGCCGGCGGGTGATGACGGGGTGGTCGGCGACTTGTCCGGGCAGGTCGTCGACGACGCCCGCCGGCGCCTGCGGGACCCGGCCGACGACGGGCCCTGACAGCACGGACGGCCCCGGGGCGCCTGATCGGCTCACCGGGCCCGACGACGTCCTGGACGAGCCCGCCCGCAGGCGCCACAGGGTCCTGCGCGCAGGTGTCGACGCGGCGACGTGGGCGTTGGTGAGCGCTTCCACGTGCAGGCTCGCTGAGCACAGCACCGAGGCGCTGCGCCTCCGCGCCGTCGCCCAGCAGGTCGCGCAGCGCTACCGCGACGTGGGCCTGGCCCAGCGTGCTGGGCACCCCTTCGAGGTGATGCACGAGGCGAGCTCCAACCAGGACGCGACCGCCGAGAGAGCGCCGGTGCAGGCAGCCACCACGGAGCGGTCAACGGCAGGCTCGCAGAACGGTGCGGCCGATCTGCACATCGTCTCCGGCGGGGGCCGCCGCACGTGCCGCGGTGCGCTCCGGCTCGCTGCTCGAACGGTGACCCCAACGCCGGTGCTCAGGGCGCTCGCCGGTGCCCTGGTGGCGCAGACAGGGGCGACCTTCCAGCCCGCTCCTGGACGACGCGCTCATCGCCATCACCGTCGCCGGTCCCAGCGCGGACCCGGACGGGGCTCTCGAGCGGCTGAGCGAGGTCGCCCGGTGCTTCTGCGGTCGACCGCGGTTCGTGACGGTCGAGGAGCTCCACGCGCGGATGGCCGAACCGCCGGTGCAGAACGCCGACCCGGACGCTGACGACGGCGGTGATGACCTCCTCGAGGTGATCGAGCCCGACGACGACCGCCCGGACCGTGCGGAAGACAGCGAACTGGTCGCCGCTCCGGCTGCACCCACCGCCTCATCGGGTGCAGCGGCCACAGCGGATGCCAGTGCGGCCAGCGCCGGCCTCGCCGACGACACGGACCCCGCTGCGCCCGCCTCGCCCACCACGGCGCTCGCCGGCAGCACAGCTCCGTCCACGTGCACGGCGACGGTCGAAGGGGTGCGTACCCGCAAGACCAAGGCGTCCCGTGCGCCGGTGCCGGCGCCACCGGCGTTGCGATTGCGCTCGGGGGAGTCCTGGCAGGCAGCGCGGGTGTTCTCCATCTCCGGGGTCGGCACCGGTGAGGAACAGGAGGAGCGCGCCACCTCCGCGCTGCTGGCCACGATGATGGGCGTGCGGGCCTCCGCGCGCGGGCTGACCGGCCGCTTCGACGCCCCCGGCGGGGCCGTGGAGACCTGCCTGGAGACCCCGTTCACGCCGGACGAGGCCACCGCCATCCCCGACGGGGTGATCCGCACCGCCCGCGCCGGGCGGGAGTGCACCGGGTCGGTGGAGGTCGAGACCGGCGACGGGCAGCTGCGCCGGGCACAGGTGGAGAACCACCTCGACGTCGCTCGCGAGCAGGGCTTCGACGCAGTGATCACCACCTCCGACGAGATCGCTCCCGGCACCGGGGAGCACCCGGTGCACGTCGACGAGCGCAAGCTGCGCGGCGAGGTCGCCCTGTTCCACCTCCCGTGGGCCGAGGTGGTGCACGAAGCGCAGACGACCTCGAGCCACCGCGGGGTGGGGGACACGCTGCAGGCGTGGCTGCTCACCGCGAGGCGGGCAGGTCACGCCTGTCACCTGCTCACGCAGGAGCCCCCACCGGCCGGCACGCTGCAGCACAGCACCAGCGTGCCGGGCACCAGCTCACCCCGCAGCCGGCTCCACCCGCCCCACACCGCATCCCCGGCCGCCCACTCCGGCTCCACCAGGTCCTCCACCACCAACCCGGCACCACGCACCAGACGCACCCAGTCACCCACCGTCCGGTGGTGCTCCGCGTAGGTCACCACCTCCGCACCCGCACCGTCCACGTCCGTCTCCACGTACGCACGACGGTCGAAGTACGAGTGGTGCACCCGCAACCCCTCCGGCCCCGGCACGTCCGGCAACGCCCACCGCACCGGGTGCGGCACGCTCGCCACCAACCGCCCACCCGGCCGCAGCACCCGCACCACCTCCACCAGCACCCGCTCCACGTCCGCCACGAACGGCAACGCCCCGTACGAGGTGAACACCACGTCGAACACCCCCGACGCGAACGGCAGCACCCGCGCATCGCACTGCACCAGCGGCGTCACCACCCCCGCCTCCGCGTCCGCGACCACCCCCTGCGCCAGCATCCCGCCCGACAGGTCGCTCGCCACCACCCGCGCCCCGCGCCCCGCCAGCCACCGCGAGCACTGCGCCGCCCCCGCACCCACCTCGAGCACCCGCAGACCCCGCACGTCCCCCAGCAGCCCCGCGTCCTCCTCGCGCAACCCCTCCGGACCCCACACCAGGTCCGAACCCGCCCGCGCGTCCCCCAGGAACGCACCGTGCTCAGCCCGGTAACCCACCGCCTCGCGGTCCCACCAGCCGCGCTGGGCCGCCACCACCTCCCGCGCCCCCACCGCCCGCCGCCGCACCGCGAACCCGCCGCCACCCACCTCGTCCTCGCCCACCACCGCATCCTCCCAGCGACCCCCGCCCCGCGGCGCTCGCGGCCACGCGGGGGAGCGCGGGGGGTGCTTTGCCTGGGCGCAGCAGCGCCGGTACGCTTGAACGGCGAGCGTCCGTCCCCGGTTCCACGACATGTTCCGAGGTCCGCGCCCGTGGCGGCCGGGAACCCCCGGGCGTGACCCTTCGACTGTCCCTGACGGAGCCCCTACCTCCATGACGACCACGACGACCGCTCCGGCGAGCGCCACCCCTCAGATCGCGATCAACGACATCGGATCGGCTGAGGACTTCCTCGCAGCGGTCGATGCCACCATCAAGTACTTCAACGACGGTGACATCGTCTCCGGCACCATCGTGAAGGTCGACCGTGACGAGGTCCTCCTCGACATCGGTTACAAGACCGAGGGGGTCATCCCCTCGCGCGAGCTCTCGATCAAGCACGACGTCGACCCCAACGAGGTCGTCGGCGTCGGCGACGAGGTCGAGGCCCTGGTCCTCCAGAAGGAGGACAAGGAAGGCCGCCTGATCCTGTCCAAGAAGCGCGCGCAGTACGAGCGCGCCTGGGGCACGATCGAGGCGAAGAAGGAAGCCGACGAGGTCGTCGAGGGCACCGTCATCGAGGTCGTCAAGGGTGGTCTCATCCTGGACATCGGCCTGCGCGGCTTCCTGCCGGCCTCGCTGGTGGAGATGCGCCGCGTGCGCGACCTGCAGCCCTACGTGGGCCAGAAGATCGAAGCCAAGATCATCGAGCTGGACAAGAACCGCAACAACGTGGTCCTGTCCCGCCGCGCCTGGCTCGAGCAGACCCAGTCGGCGGTCCGCCAGAACTTCCTCACGACCCTGCAGAAGGGTCAGGTCCGTTCCGGCGTCGTCTCCTCGATCGTCAACTTCGGCGCGTTCGTCGACCTGGGCGGCGTGGACGGCCTCGTGCACGTCTCCGAGCTGTCCTGGAAGCACATCGACCACCCCTCCGAGGTCGTCGAGGTCGGCCAGGAGGTCACCGTCGAGGTGCTCGACGTCGACATGGACCGCGAGCGCGTGTCCCTGTCGCTGAAGGCCACCCAGGAAGACCCGTGGCAGCAGTTCGCCCGCACCCACGCCATCGGCCAGGTCGTGCCGGGCAAGGTCACCAAGCTCGTCCCGTTCGGCGCGTTCGTGCGCGTCGACGACGGCATCGAGGGCCTGGTGCACATCTCCGAGCTGGCCGAGCGCCACGTCGAGGTGCCCGAGCAGGTCGTCCAGGTCAACAGCGACATCTTCGTCAAGGTCATCGACATCGACCTCGAGCGTCGCCGGATCTCGCTGTCGCTGAAGCAGGCCACCGAGTCCCTCGCCGCCGCCGGCGAGGAGTTCGACCCGTCGCTGTACGGCATGGCCGCGGACTACGACGAGCAGGGCAACTACAAGTACCCCGAGGGCTTCGACCCCGAGACCAACGACTGGCTCGAGGGCTACGAGGCTCAGCGCGAGGAGTGGGAGACGCAGTACGCCCTCGCCCACGAGCGCTGGGAGGCGCACAAGCGCTCCGTCGCCGAGCAGGCCGAGGCCGAGGCCCGCGCCGAGGCCGAGGGCGTGCCCGCCGCGGCATCGACCTCCTCCACGGCGTCCTCGTCGTCGTCGGGCTCCGGTTCGGCCCCGTCCTCCTACACCTCGGAGGCCCCCGAGGCCGCGGGCACGCTCGCGTCCGACGAGGCCCTGGCCGCCCTGCGCGAGAAGCTCACCGGCGGGCAGTGACCCACCCGGCCGGGACCGTGCTCGCACGGTCCCG
>NZ_JBKBCT010000103.1:0-10696 GCF_050871525.1 Kineococcus auxinigenes
CCCCCCCCCCCCCCCCCCCCCCCCCCCCCCCCCCCCCCCCCCCCCCCCCCCCCCCCCCCCCCCCCCCCCCCCCCCCCCCCCCCCCCCCCCCCCCCCCCCCCCCCCCCCCCCCCCCCCCCCCCCCCCAGGGAGGGGTGGCGGGGAAGAGTGGGGGCCGTCAGAGCCAGTCGGGGCGCGGGCCGGTGCCGGTGCGGAAGCGCCCGGCCTGCTCCCAGGGCTCCGGGCCCGTCACCGCGCGCAGCGCCCGCAGCTGCACCCGGGCGCTCGCCAGGCGCAGCCGCCGGCGCGGCCCGCGCGCACCGCGCCCGGGCGCCCCGGCCAGCGGCGCCACCACCGGGGACAGCAGCAGCTGCGCCGCCCCGGTCAGTCCCCCGTAGAACGGCGCCTCCGCCCGGCTCAGCCCCGGCGGGGCGAGCAGGAAGCGGCGCAGGTCCGCCGGCACCGGCTCCAGCACCGGCGCGAACCCCGCCAGCGCCCCGGCGAGCTCCGCCTCGCTGCCGGGCAGGTCGCGCGCCCCCAGCGCCCGCGCGCTGGGCGCCCACTCGCGCACGTAGGCGTCCGGCCAGCGGCGCCCGAACCGGGGTGCGAGGTCCGCGCCCAGCTCGCGGTGCGCGGCGAGGAACGCGTCGGTGAAGGCCAGGTGCACCCAGCGCAGCAGGTCCGGGTCACCCGCGGAGTAGGCGCGCCCGTCGGCGGTCGTCCCCCGCACCCGCCGGTGCATCCCGCGCACCCGCGCCGACTCGCGCTCGGCCAGCTGCGCCGAGCCGAACGTGCACACCGCCAGCCAGCGGGCGGTGCCCACCAGCCGGCCCCACGGGTCGCGCCGGTAGTCGGAGTGGCCCTGCACCCCCGCCAGCGCCAGCGGGTGGGCCGCCTGCCCCAGCAGCGCCACCAGCCCGCCGACGAGGGTGGGCAGCCCGCCGTGCACCGCCCACACCACCCCGGCCGGGTCGAACCACCCGTCGCGGCCGCCCACCACGGCGATCTCGCGCACCCAGTCCGGCGTCCCGCTCGGGTCGCCGGCCACGCGGGCGCGGAAGGTGCGCCGCACCCGTTCCAGCGGGCCCGGCGCGCCGGGCCGGACCGGGCGGGTCGCGGGGCCGGTCACGACGCGGCGCGGGCCTCGCGCTCGCCGGCCAGCAGGTCCTCCAGGACGTCGGCCAGGCCGTCGTCGTCCACGTCGCCGGTCACCTCGTCGGCGACCGCGCGCACCTCGGACGGCGCGTTGCCCATCGCGACGCCGCGCGCCGCCCACTGCAGCATCTCGACGTCGTTGCGCCCGTCGCCGACCGCGACCGTCGCCGTGCGGGGCACGTCCAGCCGCGAGCGCACGTCCTCCAGGGCGCTGGCCTTGGTCACCCCGTCCGGGGCCAGGTCCAGCCACGCCGTCCAGCCTACCGAGTACGCCACCCCGTGCAGGCCGATGCCCGCCACGAGCTCGCCGAACTCCGCGGAGGTGTGCTCGGGGCTGCGCACCACCACGCGCATCACCGGTTCGTCGAACATCTCCTCGAACGGCACGACCTCGACCTCCCCGGTCAGCTCGCCGTCCGGGAACGGCGCGGTCACCTTGAAGCCGCGGCCCAGCACCTCCACCGCGAACAACCCGGTGGGGATGCTCGCGCGCAGCGCCTCCGCGGCCCGGGAGGCGTCGAAGGTGTGCAGGGACACGACCCGGTACCCCTCCGGTTCCGAGCGGTCCAGCTGCACGGTGACGGCGCCGTTGCTGCACACCAGGAACCCCTCGTGCAGGCCCAGCCGCTGCAGGACCGGCAGCACCCCGTGCAGGGAGCGGCCCGTGGCCACGACCACGTGGGCCCCCGCGGCCGCCACCCGCTGCACCGCCGAGCGCACCCGGTCCGACAGCGCCTCGTCGTGGTCGACGATCGTGCCGTCGACGTCCAGCGCGACCAGCGCGCCCCGCATCCCCCCGTTCACCCGGCCGACCCTAGTTCCCGCCGGGGCGGGCGGCTCGGCGAGGCGTGCGGCACCACCCGTCCGGGCGCCGGACCCGCGCGGTGGGGCGGATCAGGCGGGGGTGAGGACGTCCAGCCCGAGGTGCGGGCGCAGCGCCTCCGGCACGCGCACCGAACCGTCGGGGAGCTGGTGGTTCTCCAGGATCGCCACGATCCACCGGGTCGTGGCCAGGGTGCCGTTGAGGGTCGCCACCGGGCGGGTGCCGCCCTCGCCCTCGGTGCGCTCGCGCACGCCCAGGCGCCGCGCCTGGAAGGTCGTGCAGTTCGAGGTGGAGGTCAGTTCCCGGTAGGCGCCCTGCGAGGGCACCCACGCCTCGCAGTCGAACTTGCGGGCCGCGGAGCTGCCCAGGTCGCCGGCGGCGGTGTCGATGACCCGGTAGGGCACCTCCACCGCGGCGAGCACCGCCTCCTCCAGCGCCAGCAGCCGCTCGTGCTCGGCGGCGGCGTCCTCGGTGCGGCAGAAGGAGAACATCTCCACCTTGTGGAACTGGTGCACGCGGACGATGCCGCGGGTGTCCTTGCCGTGCGAGCCGGCCTCGCGCCGGTAGCACGCCGACCAGCCCGCGTACCGCTTCGGGCCCGCGGACAGGTCGAGGATCTCGTCGGCGTGGTAGCCGGCCAGCGCGACCTCGGAGGTGCCGGTGAGGTAGAGGTCGTCCTCGGCCAGCCGGTACACCTCCGAGGCGTGCGCCCCGAGGAACCCGGTGCCCGCCATGACCTCCGGCTTGACCAGCGTCGGGGTGATCATCGGGGTGAACCCGGCCTGCAGGGCGTGCGCGACGGCCATGTTCAGCAGCGCCAGCTCCAGGCGCGCACCGACGCCGGTGAGGAAGTAGAACCGCGAGCCGGACACCTTCGCGCCGCGCGCGGTGTCGATGGCGCCCAGCAGCTCACCCAGCTCCAGGTGGTCGCGCCAGGCGTCCAGCCCCTCGGGCAGCTCCGGCTTGGCCCCGACCTCGCGCAGCACGACGTAGTCGTCCTCGCCGCCGGGCGGCACGCCGTCGGCGACGACGTTGGGGATGGAGCGCATCGCCGCGTCGAACTCCTGCGCGGCGGCGTCGGCCTCGGCCTGGGCGGCCTTGACCTGCTCGGCGAGCTCCTTCACCGCGGCCAGCAGGGCCTGCTTCTCCTCGCCCTTCGCCTTCGCGACGTCCTTGCCGCGGGACTTCTGCTCGGCGCGCAGCCGCTCGAACTCGGAGATCGCACCGCGGCGGCGCACGTCGGCGGCCAGCGCGCGGTCCACGGCCGCCTCGTCCTCGCCACGGGCGCGCTGGCTGGCGCGCACGGCGTCGGGGTCGTCCCGGAGCAGTCGCAGGTCGATCACGCACCGACCCTAACGGAGCGCCCGCGCCCGCTGCGCGCTCGACGGGAGCGGCCCCGGTAGCGTGGCCGGGTGACGGCGGGCGACGTGTGGGGGACGGGTGCGCTCGTCCTCGCGCTGGCCGTGCTGCTGGTCGTGGTGAGCGGGCTGCTGGTGCGCGAGCGGCGCGCAGGCCGGCGGCTGCGGACCCTGCTGGCGGAGGTGTCCACCCCGGCGCTGGCGCAGGCGCCCCCCGCGCGGCCGCGGGCGGCGATCGTGGTGAACCCCACCAAGTTCGCGCACCTGGACGAGAGCGCGCGCCGGCGGCGGCAGGCCTACACGGCGGCGGCCTTCCGCACCCACGGCTGGGAGGACCCGCTGTGGCTGGAGACGACACCGGCCGAGCGCGGCACCGAGCAGGCCCGCGCGGCGCTGGCGCAGGGCGTGGACGTCGTGCTGGCCGCCGGCGGGGACGGCACGGTGCGGGCGGTCGCCGAGGCGATGGCGGGCACCGGGGTGCCGATGGGCCTGCTGCCCGCCGGCACCGGCAACCTGCTGGCCCGCAACCTCGACGTCCCGCACGCGGACCTGACCGCCGCGCTGGACGTCGTGTTCTCCGCCCCGGACACCGCCGTGGACGTGGGGTGGCTGGAGGTGGACCGCACCGGCGGCGACCCCTCCCCCGAGCGGCACCTGTTCCTCGTCATGGCCGGCCTGGGGTTCGACGCGGCGGTGATGGCCGGCGTCGAGGACCGCCTGAAGCGGCACCTGGGTTACGGCGCGTACGTGGTCTCGGGCGCGCGGGCGCTGTGGGGGCCGCAGGCGCGGGTGAAGGTGCGCGTGGACGACGGCGAGCCCGTGGGCGTGCGCACCCGCGCCGTCATCGTCGGCAACTGCGGGCGGCTGACGAAGAACCTCGTGCTCATGCCGGACGCGCGCATCGACGACGGGTTCCTCGACGCGGTGGTGCTCTCCCCGCGCGGCGGCATCGCCTGGGGCGAGGTGGCGTGGGCGATCGTCACGCGCGACCGGCGCGGGCAGCGGCGGGTGCAGCACCTGCGCGGGCGCAGCATCGAGGTGAGCTGCGCGGAGCCGCAGGAGGTGGAGCTGGACGGCGACCCGATCGGCACCGCGCTGCGGATCCGGGTCGCGGTGGAGCCCGGCGTGCTGCTGGTGCGCTGCCCCCCGCCGCGGGGCTGACCGCCCCGGCGGCCGGACGGGTGGACCCGCCGGGGCCGTTCGGGGAAAACGCCTCCCCGGCGGGCCCGCGGACGGCACAGTCTCCTGGTGCCCGCCGCCCGCCAGGACCGCCGCGCGCCCCGGGGGCGCCGCCCCGCGCTGCGCGCGCTGTGGTCGGGCGCGCTGGTGCTGGCGCTCGCGGTGGGCGTGCCGGCGCTGGAGCGCACCGGCCTGGCCGAGGGTGCGGGCGTGGCGGCCGCCGGGCCGCGGCGCTTCCCGACGCCGGGGCACGAGTCCACCGGCAGCCCGCTGGGGCACCCGGAACCCGTGGCCGCGCCGAGCGCGTCGTGGTCCGCCGGGGAGCGGGGCGCGGACGGCGAGCCGGCGCGCTGGGACCCGTGCCGGCCGGTGCACTACGTGGTGAACCCGGCGGGGGCCCCGCCCGGCGGGGAGGCGGTGCTGGCCGCGGCGCTGGAGCGGGTCTCGCGCGCCACGGGCCTGCGCTTCGTGCCCGACGGCACCACCGACGAGACGAACCGCGCGACGCCGTACGACCCGCAGCGCTGGGGCGACCGGTGGGCGCCGGCGCTGCTGCGCTGGGACGTGCCGGCGGAGGCCGCCGGGGGGCACGGCGCAGGTGGGAGCGGTGCCGGCGAGCAGGGCGCCGGCGGGGTGGTGCTGGGCCGGGGCGGGCCGGTGCTGGCGCGCACGTCCTCGGGGCGGGCGGTGATCGTGTCGGGTTCGGCGGGCGTGACGGCGAGCGCGCTGGGCGACCTCGCCGACCCGGCGGTGCGCCGGCGGGTGCAGGCGGTGTGGCTGCACGAGCTGGCGCACATGGTGGGCCTGGGGCACGTGGAAGACGCCACGCAGCTGATGAACCCGGAGTTCACCGGGGTGGCGGGCTTCGCCGCGGGGGACCTGACGGGCCTGGCCGCCCTGGGCGGCGGCCCGTGCCTCGGCGAGGTCTGAGCCTCCCCCACCCTCCTCCCGGCGGTGATCTTGCACGGTTGAGGACTCGACCGTGCAAGATCACCGCAGGGAGGAGGGGGTCAGGCGCCGCCGGCGCGCAGGCGGTCCAGCCAGTCCTGGGCCCGGGCGAAGGCGTCGTCGGTGGGGCCGGAGCCGGTGATCGCCCGGCCGCCGTCGGCGCGCGGGTAGCTGCCGACGAACCGCACCCGCTCGCACACGCGGTGCAGGCCCATGAGGGCCTCGCCCACGCGGGCGTCGGCGAGGTGGCCGTCGCAGTCGATGGAGAAGCAGTACCGCCCCAGCGCGTCGCCGGCGGGGCGGGACTCGATGCGGGTGAGGTTGATGCCGCGCGTGACGAACTGCTCCAGCGCCTCCACGAGCGCGCCGGGGCGCTCCTCGCGCAGGAACAGCACGAGCGAGGTCTTGTCGTTCCCGGTGCGCTCGGGCACGGCGCCGGGGCGGGAGAGCAGCACGAAGCGGGTCTGGGCGCCGGCGCGGTCCTCGATGCGCTCGGCGAGCACGTCCAGGCCGAAGCGCCGCGCGGCGAACGGCGCGCACACGGCGCCCTCGAAGCCGGCGGCGGGCCCGCCGTCGCGCTCGGCGGCCAGGGCCTCGGCGGATGCGGCGGTGGAGGTGGCGGGCACGTAGGCGACGCCCGGCAGCTCGCGGTGCAGCCAGTGGCGGACCTGCGCGTAGGCGTGCGAGTGGGTGCTGACGCGCCGCACGTCGGCCAGGGCGGTGCCCGGCCGCACCGCCAGGACGAAGGAGACGGGCAGCACGACCTCGGCGACCACCACGAGCGGCTCACCGACCGCGAGGCCGTCGAGGGTGGCGGGCACGCCGCCCTCGACGGAGTTCTCGATGGGCACGCAGCCGACGTCGGCGGTCCCGTCGCGCACGGCCTCGATGGTGGCGTCGACGCTGGGCATGGCCTCGGCGGGCGCGTCGGGGACGACGGTGCGCAGGGCGGCCTCGGAGAAGGTGCCGACGGGGCCGAAGAACGCGTAGCGGGGCACGGGAGGGAACCGTATCCCCCCGGTGCTCCCACCTCCGCGCGCTGCGTCGGCCGGTGCGCGGGGCGGCACCCCGCGCACCGGTCGAGGCAGCGAGCCGGTCAGCCGTGCCGGTGCGCCGACCGGCGCGTCAGCTGGCCTGGCGCAGCCGGCGCCGGTCGGAGCGCGCGGCCCAGATCTGCTCGCGCTGGTCCTCGGTGAGCCCGCCCCACACGCCGTAGACCTCGCGGTGGCTCAGGACGTGCTCGCGGCACTGGCGCAGCACGGGGCACTCGGCGCACACGGCCAGCGCGGCGGCGTCGCGGTGCTGGCGGGCGGCCCCCCGTTCGAGCTCGGGGTGGAAGAACAGCTCGGGGTCGGCGTCGCGGCACGAGCCCCGCAGCTGCCACTCCCAGGCGTCGACGGTGGGACGAAGGTTGTGCGTCGTCTGGCTCACGGTTCCCCCCTCAGGTGCACGGTCGGTCTTGCGGAGCCGTCTTGCCCCTGGGGCACCAGACCTAAACGCTACGGAGTTATTCGATCACCGTGAGTGAGAAGATTCGACCGGGCGACGCTCCCCCGCCCCGGACGCCGGCACCCTCACCAGCCGGGCCAGCGCCACCAGCGCCAGGCACGCCCACCACAGGTCCGCGCTCTGCACCGCCCGCGCCAGGGGCACCGGCACGCTGCGCTCGGCCAGCAGGTTCGCCCCCCACCACGGCCACGCCACCGACAGCAGCGCGAAGCCCACCACCGCCACCACCGCGCGACGGCGCTCGCGGCCGTCGCCGAGCACCGCGCCCAGCACCAGGACTCCCCAGACGAAGTGGTGCAGCCACGACACCGGGGACAGCAGCAGCGCCACCACCCCGCACGCCGCGACCTCCCCCACCAGCGCGCCGCGCCGGTGCAGCCGCCGCGCCACCGCCAGGCCCAGCGCCGCCGCCGTCCCGGCCAGCAGCACCCACAGCAGCGTCGTCACCGCCTCCGGCAGGTACAGGCGCAGCAGGAAGCCGCGCACCGACTGGTTCGAGGAGCCCGCGTTGGGCCCCAGCCGCTCGGGGTCCAGCAGCGCGGACGTCCAGAACTCCAGCGACGCCTCCGGCGCCAGCAGGAACGTCGCCACCGTCACCCCCGCCGCGGCGAGCACGGCGTTGCGAAGCTCCCGCCACTGCCGGGTCAGCGCGAAGTGGATCAGGAACACCCCCGGCGTCAGCTTGACCGCCACCGCGATCCCCACCAGGGCCCCGCGCGGCCAGCGCACCCGGTGCCGCCCCAGCCGCACCCCGTCGTGCCCGCGCACCACGTCCAGCAGGCACAGCGACACCAGCACCAGGTTCACCTGCCCGAAGCGCAGGTTCTCCCCCACCGGGGAGATCCACACGCACGCCCCGGCCACCACGCCCTGCGCCAGCGGCGCCCAGCGCCCGGCGCGGGCCAGCAGCGGGGCGAAGGCCAGGCCCACCACCAGCCACAGCAGCGCCAGCTGCACGCCGGTCCACACCCAGCCCGCCGCGCCCCACGGGAGCAGGGCCAGCGGGACGGACAGCACCGCCGAGAACGTGGGGTAGGTGAACGGCAGCAGCTGCGGGGACTCGGTGAGGAACTCGTACACCGGCCGGCCCAGCAGCAGGCTGCGGCCGGCCTCCCGGTACACCTCCAGGTCCACCTGCCACTGGTCGTCCGGGTACGCCACGAGGTAGCGGTGCACCACCGGCGCCGCGGCGGCCGCCAGCACCAGCACGCCCAGCAGCACCGGCAGCACCGCCGAGCGCCCCGACGAGGCGGCCCCGCCGTCCCGCCCGCGCGCCCCCGACGCCCCGGGCGCACCCGTCGCCCCCGACCCTCCGTCCACGACCACCCGCCGATCCTCCCCCAGACCCGCACCCGCTCCGTCACGTGCGGTGCACGGGCGTTGCCTAGCCTTGGCGGGTGCCGTCCCGCCCCCGCGCCGCCCGACGCCCCGCGAGCCCGACGGCGGTGGCCCGCGCGGCGCTGACCGCGCTGGCCGCCCTGGCCCTGCTGCTGGGGGTCGCGCCCGCACCCGCCCGGGCCGCGACCCCCGCCCCGGCCCCCGGCGCGAGCACCTCGCCCCTGGTGCTCGTCGGCTTCAGCGGCGTCCGCTGGTCGGACGTGTCCGAGGAGGCCACGCCCGCGCTGGCCGCCATGAGCAGCGGCGCCCTGGGCACCGTCGCGGTGCGCAGCGTGTTCACCGCGGCCTGCCCCGCCGACGGCTGGCTGGCGCTGTCCGCGGGCCGGCGCGCCACCGACTCCACCGGCACCTCCGCCGAGCACGTCAACGCCCCCTGCGCGCCGGTCGCCGAGGTCGAGGACGGCGTGCAGCCGGGCTTCGCGCGGTACCGCGAGATCGCCGCGGCCGGCTCCTTCGGCGCGCAGCCGGGCCTGCTGGGCGACGCCCTGGCCGCGGCCGGCACCCGGGCCGTGGCGATCGGGCCGGGCGCCGGCGTGGCGCTGGCCACCTCCACCGGCGAGGTCCCCGCGTACGTGGGCCTCGCCGAGGCCGGCACCCCCGCCGCCGTCGGCGGGCACGTGCAGGACGCGCTGGAGTCGGGCGCGCAGGTCGTCGTCGTCGACGCCGGGGTGGTGCGCGACCCGGCGGACCTGCCCGGGCGGGAGGAACCGCCGGCCGCCTCGCGCGCCGAGCAGGTCGCCGCCGTGGACGCCGTGGTCGGCGCCGTGCAGGAGGCGGTGGCCGCCTCCACCGGCGCCGCGGGCACGACCCTGTTCACGGCCTCGATCGCCGACGCCGGGAAGACGGCGCACCTGCAGTTCGCCGCCGCCACCGGCCCGCAGCCCGGCGGCGGCGACTACGAGGGCCTGCTCGTCAGCCGCTCCACCCGGCAGGTCGGCATCGTGCAGACCACCGACACCACGCCCACCGTCCTGGCCCTCGCCCTGGGCGGCGACCACGGCGTCACCGGGCTGGTGGGGGCGCCGATCACCTCCACCAGGGCCGGTACGAGCGTGGCCGAGCGGATCGAGAAGGTCCGCGACCTGGACCAGGCCGCGCAGGCCGTGCAACCGCTGGTGGCGCCGTTCTTCACCGCCTGGGGGGCCTCGCAGATCGTGCTGTACGCGGTGGCGACGCTGGCGCTGCGCCGCGCGTGGGGCGGTCCGCGCGGGCGGCGGCGGGTGCTGTCGTGGCTGCGCACCCTGGCCGTGGTGTACGGGGCGGTGTGCGCCTCGACGTTCCTGGCGAACACGATCCCCTGGTGGCGCTACGGCGGCTCCACGGGCGAGCACCTGCTGGCCGTGACCGGCGCGGTCGCCCTGTACGTGGCGGCGATCACGGCGGTGGCGCTGCTGGGGCCGTGGCGGCGGCACCCGCTGGGCCCGCTGGGCGTCGTCGGCGCGATCACCGCGGGAGTGCTCGCGGTGGACGCGGCGACCGGCTCGCGCCTGATCACCTCCAGCCTGAACGGGCTGCAGCCGGTGGTCGCGGGCCGCTTCTACGGTCTGGGCAACCAGCAGTTCGCGCTGTTCGCGACGGGTGCGCTGCTGCTCACCACCGCCGTCGCCGACCGCCTGCTGCTGGCCGGGCGGCGGCGCGCGGCGACGCTGGCCGTGGCGGGCCTGGGGCTGGTGGCCGTCTACGTCGACGGCGTCCTGGGCAGCGACTTCGGCGGTCCGCCGGCGATGGTCCCGGCGTTCGGGCTGTTCGCGCTGCTGGTGGCGGGGGTGCGGGTGACGTGGCGGCGGGTGCTGCTGCTGCTGGCCGGGACGCTGCTGGTGCTGGCGGCGATCTCCCTGGCGGACTGGCTGCGGCCGGTGGACCAGCAGACGCACCTGGGGCGGTTCGTGCAGACCCTGCTGGACGGCGGGGCCTGGCAGGTCGTGGAGCGCAAGCTCGCGCAGAACCTGCGGATCCTCGTGAGCAACTGGATCCTCAGCGCGGTCCTGGCGCTGGCCGCGGCGTTCATCGCGTTCGTGCTGGTGCGCCCGCGGGTGCTGGGCGTGCCGGTGCTGCAGCGCACCTACGACCGGCACCCGGCGCTGCGGCCGGGGTGCGTGGCGCTGCTGGTGCTGCTGGGCATCGGGTTCGCCGTCAACGACTCCGGGGCCGCGGTGCCGGCGGTGGGGGCGATGCTGGCCGTGCCGCTGCTGATCGCCACCTGCACGCGGACGATGGAGACGCTCGAACCCGACGGCCACCACCGCGCCGACCCCTCCCCCGCCCCCCGCTGACCCCGCCGACCCCGCCCCCACCTCCACCTGCCCGCGGTGATCTTGCACGGTTGAGTGCTCAACCGCGCAAGATC
>NZ_JBKBCT010000104.1:0-10675 GCF_050871525.1 Kineococcus auxinigenes
GGTGATCTTGAAGCGTAGAGAACTCCATGATCACCGGGGCCCGTGCTCGCCTGGGTCCGTGACACGCCAGACCCTCACCGAGTGCTTGAGCCACCCTGCCCGGTCCGCCTACTGCCGGTCGCTCTTATCCCTGAAGCTTGATCACCTCGTCACCGTAGCGAACTGCAGCCAATCGCGCGTCGCCTGGCGGTGCGGGCGCGGCGTCCGACCGCGCGGACGGCGGGATGACCGTGCGGTCGCATGCAGCGCCGCCCGGCTGCAACGATCACGCGATGACCGACATCA
The DNA here is from genome assembly GCF_050871525.1 of Kineococcus auxinigenes. Lineage (NCBI taxonomy): Bacteria > Bacillati > Actinomycetota > Actinomycetes > Kineosporiales > Kineosporiaceae > Kineococcus > Kineococcus auxinigenes. Next base: position 286 of record NZ_JBKBCT010000104.1, read on the forward strand.
CAGGCATCGTCAACCTGGTCCTCTTCGTGTGCCTGGTCGTCTACCTGACGCGACTGCGGGCGACCATGACGCGCTCAGCCGAGGCGCAAGAGCGCATCGCGCGGGCCTTGGAGCGGCAGGTGGCCGAGAAGGACGGAGCCGGCGCCAAGCTGCTCGACGACGCGGGGGCCGACCACTGAGTGCGGGGTGACCGGTAGGTCAGACGCTTGCCCTCAACGACCGCGGCGTTGCCGTAAGGGCCGATCATCACCGTCGTGGACGTAGCTGATCTCGATATCGGGCAGCTCGTTCTGCAGCTGGTAGGCCAAGCTCAAGCCCTCGTCTCGCCAGGCCTGCACCTGCTCGGCGTCGAGCCAGTCGTGGCCGGTCTCCTCCAGAGCGTTGGAGCGCTTATTCCATCTCCGGAGCTGTTCGACGAGCACGTCGCTGGCACCGAACTCGGTCGGGTCGACTGGACCCATGTGGTCGATGTCGCCGTCCCAGACTGGGTCCTGCTCGACCCACTCCGCCATGACCCGCAGGGCGACGGGGCGGTAGGGCTCCTCCATCTGAGGAGCATGGCATCCAGTGCTCAGCTTCGGGATCGTGGCAGCGGGGCGTGGGCGCCCGCTGCAGCGGTCCGGTATCGCCGCCCGGTCATCGGCAGAACCGTGAAGTCGCCGGCAGTTCCTGATCGCACGCTGTCCGCGGGATGACCGTGAGGTCGTCAGTCCATCGTTTGGGGCTCTTCGGCCACGAGCTCGACCTCGAAGCCGGCGCCGTCTTCGAGGAAGGCGGCGTAGTGCTGGGGCCCACCGGCGTGAGGGTGCGAGTCAGCGAACAGCAGTCGCCACCCGTGCTGCAGCGCCTCACTCCAGCACCACGTATGTCGCGTCGAGGGACCAGGTGCAGCCGGTGGCCCAGGTGTCCGTTCGGGAGCAAGCGAGGCGCTGCAGCAGCCAGGGCCAGGGCCCCTCAGCGGCGGTGGCGTCGTCTCTCCACAGCTCCAGGTGGTGCAGGTGTCCTCGCTTCACGGCGCCATCCTGGGGCCTCGTACCGCGCACCATCCGCGGGATGACCGTGCGATCGGCTACGGAATGCGGCAGTCCCCGGGACTGAGGCACTCGGGCAGTGGAGTGGGCGTCACCACCACCTGGCGCCGTGGACGACGCGGTGCGGTGAGCGGCCTGCCCGGGCGTCCTCGAGCAGCTGCTCGACGTCGCCGAGACCGTCGCTGTCGTCGTCGGTGGCATTGGCCTGCCAGCCGTGACTGTTGCCGAAGGCGGTGAGGCGGGGGGTGCTGACGTGGACGAAGTCACCGGTGACGACGCCGAGGACGTGCTCATCGAGCTCGGTCAAGAGGTGTTCAGAACCGTCGTCGCAGGCGTCGCACCCGCAGGCGGGCTCAGTGGCCAGGGGGACGGCGGGCTGCCCGGCGCTGAGGGTGACGAGGTTGTCGTCGGGGCCGTCGAAGCCGCGGAAGCTCAGCACCAGGGGGACAGCGCTCTGCTCGTGCGGGCGCAGTCGGTGAGCACGGACGGGGGCGATGCCCGAGGGAGAACCGTCGCGCCACGTGTCTTCCTCGCGGGTGAGGTCGATGGGCTCGAGGGTGGCCAGTCCTGCCTCGGTGAGGACCCGCGTCCAGGCGTTGGCCCGGGCGGTGAGGATGCGGTACTTGGCGGGGTCCAGGCAGCGGGAGTACTCCTCCGGGGCGGGCTCGTGGTCGGAGTGGGGGTCCGGCCAGGTCGCCGTGGACGCCGGGTCCTGCTTGAAAGCGGCATCGACGGCTGCGCGCAGGGTGTCCTGGTCCACGGCGGGAGCGTAGGACGGATGCTGCTGCTCCGGGCCGTCAACGGTGGTCGTGACGGTGCGGGGATCACCCACACATCAAGTATGAGCGGACGTCTCAGCCGGTCATGATCGCGCGCACTACGCGGCATGACCGGAGCGTCGCCTGGAGGGGGCTCATCCGACATGATCGTCGTATGACAAGACGTCGGCCCTACCTCGTCAGGACGAACGCGGTCGCTTTCACCCTGCCCCAGCTCATCGTGGTCGGGGTAGCGCTCATCGCCGCCGTCATCGGCCTCGTCCTGGTGATCGATGGAACGGCACTTGGGGCTGTGCTGGTGGGTTTGGGAGGCGCGACGGTGACGCGAGTGGTGTTCGTTGCGCGCAGCCAGTCGTCTGGGCCCGCTGAGAAGTAGAGGGGCGCGAGTCCTGGGCAGACCCGCCTCCCGTTGCTGCTGTTCGCCTTGGCTCGGTGGTGGCCGCGGGCCGGGAGGTTCTGCAGGCCCGCTTGGACGCCGCAGCGGAGCGGCTGGTGGAGCAGGAACGCGCACGAGGGCTGCGCGAGGACCTGGCCGCGGCCAGGCGTGACCGTGACGAGTCGCGCGCGGCGGCCCGGCCCACGGGCCGGCAGGGACGCCGGGGTCAGCTGAGCGCGCTTATCGCGGGATGACCGTGCGGTCCCCAGATCCGTGTCAGCTTTCGTCGACGTCGAAGCGGACGAAGACGACGTGGTCGTCGCTGGACAGGTCCGGGTAGTAGCCCCGCAAGCCGGGCAGCACGCTGGCCGCGTCAGCGAAGCCGTCCTCTCGTGCCTCTTCGTCGTTGATCTCGTTGACGGCCTTGGTGGTGGTGGAGGTGATCCGGCCCGCCAGGGTGACCGCGTCGCCGACGTCGTCGGACTCGAAGACCAGCAGTGCTGGACCGACCTGCACGGGGTCATCGAAGCGCAGGGTGACGCGCTTGCTGCCGTCGCGGACCGCAGACAGGTGGCAGGCGCGGAAGCGCAGGCGTTGGATCTGCTGCGCCTGCCAGCGGTAGGTGTACGGCAGCAGCTCCTCGGCTCCCACCAGGTGTGAACCCTCAGGGGTGGGGACGACGACGGAGATGGCCGGGTAGTAGTCGGCCAGGACCTGCCGGTCTCGCCCGCACGGGGCGAGCACGCCGCGGTCGTCATCGCCGACGGCGACGATGAGGCGGGGAGCTCGGGCGCCGGCGGCGCGGGCACGGGCCAGGGCCACCAGTTCGGCGCAGGGGCCACCGGTGAAGTGGTAGAGGTTCAGCCCGACGTGGATGCCGTCGCGCTCGTCCAGGACGGCTGCGGCGACGGTGTGGACGTTGCCGTCGCCGTGTTCGCGGATGGCGGTGCGGGCGGCCTCGATGAGCGCTGTCACCGCCTCCTGGCTCACCGGCTCGTTGATCACGGGGGCAGCGTAGATGCGGGTCATGCAGGTCGCGACGTCCCTTTCCAGCCGCTGCACGTCCCCAGCGCTACGCGCGCCTTCGACAAGTCCGCGAAGTCGCCGACTGGCCCTGACCGCGCACCGTCCGCGGGATGACCGTGAAGTCCGGGGATCAGCGGTCATCCCCGGGGATGACGAGCTCAGCGCTGATGATCAGACCCCGTGGTGACGTCAGGCCGTCTGCGGTGCGTCAGTGTTCGACCATGAGTGATTCCGCCGCCACGACGAGCTCGCCGCGCCCTGCTGGGGCCTCGGTCAGCCGACGCGTCGGTTCGGACGGTTCTCTCGGTGTCGCACTGGTGCTCGGTGCGGCCGTACTGGTCGGTCTGGTGTGGGGGGCGGCCACCTCCGGCCTGCAGACGGTGCTGCCCGGGTCCCTCGCTGGGCTGGCCAACGCAGTCGGTCCCTGGGTCGCCCCGGCCTTCCTGGTGGGGGCGTGGAGCAGGCGTTGGTGGGTCGCTGCCCTGGCCGGGATCCTGGTGTGCTTCGGTGAGGTTGCCGGTTACTACGCCATCTCCGCGTTGCGTGGCTTCGGGGTCAACCCCGCGATGGTGGTGCTGTGGGCCGTCTCGGGTGTGGTCGGCGGGCCGGTCCTGGGTGTAGCCGGGTGGTGCTGGCGCCGTGTGGGTTCGCTGCGGTGGGCGGCGTTGGGGGCGGCGCTGCTGGGTGGTGTCTTCCTCGCCGAGGGTGCTGTCGGCTACGGGATCTACCTGCGCTACACCGCTGACGCGGTCCTCTTCTGCACCCTGGGTCTCCTGCTGGTGGTGGTGCTGGGGGCCACCGCGCCGGCCGCGAAGGCGGCCAGCGCGCCCGTCCGGGGCGTCCGGGCGGCGGCGGCGTGGCTGCTGCTGGTGCTGCCGCTGGGTGCTGCCGGGGAAGTTCTGCTGCACCTCGCCACGAGCTGAGCTGCGGTCGCTGTCCCTTGGACGTCGTGAGCGGCCCGGCGTGAGGATGCACCGTCTTGGGTGATCTTCTGGCCCTCGGTCACCACGTACCGAGCGCGAGAAGATGTCGGCGGTTGCCGGCGCCCCGCCCGGATGCGGGATGACCGAGCACTTCTGCCGTCGTCAGTCCGTCTCGTCGAAGCGCAGCGTCAGCGTGCTGCGGTAGGCCCCGCTGTCGTGCTCGGCGAGGGGTTCCACCGGGTCGCTGTCGGTGGGCCACAGCCGCACGGCGCGGTAGGCGAAGCCGTCTTGGTCACCGGCTTCCCATTCCAGCGCCACCGCCTGCCCGGCATGCAGCTGTCGGTAGCCGGTGATCGCTACGTGCGAGAAGTGGGCCCAGCACCCGCCCGGTGTCTGCGGGCAGTCAACGACTCCCCACCCTTCTTCCGAGTGCCACTCACGTACGACAGCTTCGACAGCCATGCCCGGCATCCTCGTGCACGCACTGGTGGTACGCGGGGACTACCGGCACGAGCGTGCAAGGTCTGCGGGATGACCGGACGCATCCCTGGTCCGCGTGATCTGGTGAGCATCGGCACCGCAGGCCCGTCCTTCCGGGCAGCCTGTGCTGCATGGCCAGCACAGCGCGTTTGTCCGTCAGAGCATCCGTGCGCATACAGGGCACTGGCGCTGACCTGCCGCTGCCGCGAGTGGCGTTGGTGGCAGCTTCCAGCTACCCGCTGCAACACGAGCAGGACGAGCTGGAAGACCTTCGCGAGTGGCCCTTCCCGGTGAGCGTGGATTTCGCTGGGCCTTCGGTGGAGAGCCGCTATGCCGTGGCGCGGACGGTCTCGCAGCGGGTGACGTCGGGTGGTGCGGCTCTGGTGCTCGATAGCGCTTCGGGTGGCCAAGCGTGGGAGCCGCGCCCGAAGGTACTGCGCCGCGACCCGGACGATGGGGGGCTTCTGTGGCCGTTCGACGGGTGGTGGGTCTGGCCGGACATCACCGGCAGCTTCGCCGGGCAGACGTCCTTCACCGTGACGGCACCTGTGGAGTGGGGCACTCGTGGCAGCCCTCGGCGCGGGGAGGTGCTGCTGACGTTGACGTTGCGGGAGCACTGAACCTGTCGTGGCGCGCCACGTGTGAGCGCGTGGCCATCGGCAAGTGCGCTACGTCGCTGGCGTCCATGATCGCGCGCTGAGCGCGGGATGACCGCGACGTCATGCGCAGCGCGCCATGTGCGTGCACGGTTCGCTGATCATGCGAAGTTCGTGGAAGGGCCCTTGCCAGCTGCTCGGCCCATCGATTCTGGAAGCGTGGAGACTGAAGCGCCGAAGGCGTCCGCGCGTCGCTCACCATCGCTCGGTGCGGTGCTCGTGGTAGCGCTGATGCTCTTCGCCGGCTCGATGCTGGTGTGGGTGATCTGGCAGCTGACCGCCTCGGGTCGCCCGCCGCAGGCGTTCACCGACCGGGAGCCGTACCCGCGGTGCCCACCGGTGACGGTGGCGCAGGGGCAGGCATCGGAGCAGGTGTCGGGACAGCAGACGACAGCGGCGCCGTGGGAGGCGTGCCTGCTCAGCGCCCACGCGCAGCGCGACGGTGCGGAGGTGCGGGTGACGAGTCCGACCACGGAGGGGGACCCGATCACGACGTACTACCGCCGGGCGCCCGGGGGTGGGGGTGTGGAGGTGTTCATCGACGCCACCGCCGACTCCTTCGGTTCCGGGGAGTGGGAGCACCTGCAGTGCGCGGACGTGGCGGCGCTTCGCACCTTCGAGGACTGCCGGCCCGCCTGAGCGTGCCGAGCGTGCGTCGAGGGGCGCCTCGGCAGCGCAGCGGGCACGAGGAAGCGTGGTGCTCACCTGCTGCGGGGCGCTGCGTGGAGGGAGACTGGTTGCGGGCGCCGGCGTTCCGACAGCGCGCACTCACCGCGGGATGACCGTGAAGTCGCGCGCAGTGTGCAGATGACATCGGACAGAGACCACACGCACCGCCGCGCGAGCGAACAGCAGACCTTACGTCATCCCTAGGGACCGCAAGGGCTTGTATTGCCGTTGCGCGCGCGATACCGCGCCCGCATCAGCCGGGAAACGACGCCTAGCAGACACAGTGGAACCGCTACGAGAACGCCGAACATCAAGCCGATCCAGAGGAACGCGAAAAGGATGAATCCGCCGTCGACCTCGAGAAACGCGGCATCACCTACCCCGGGTAAGCCGAAGGAGAGGTAGATCAACGGTGCGGCAAGTCCCACGCCGGCCCAGACGGCGCCGAGAGTCAGGTGGTGGCGCACTTCTCCGCGTGTAGCTACCCGCAGGCTCAGGCAGAGCAGCAGCGCCGCCAGCCCCAGGACCACCTCGCCAAGGGCGAGCGTCGAAACGGGCACCCACCCAGTGTGGCAGTCGCTTGCGGCGACCATGAGCGGTATCGGGCAGGACTTGATGGAGGACCTGGGAGGCGACGAGCGCGAAGGGCGCCACCGCACGTGGTGGCACCGTGAGCGGGCTTCAGATCACGAGCCTGGCTCACGGCCATGCACCACAGGTGTTCCTCACGGCCACGTGCGGTCAGCATGATCGCGACGGCTTGCGGCGGTTCCATTCCGCGGTTTGGGAGCGAGCGGTGATGGTGACAGCGCATGGAGTGGGCATGGGCTTGGTCGTCGTTTCGCTGGTGGTGCTCATCGGCAGGTCGGGGTGGATTCCGCCGTTGCGTTCCTTACCCGCACTGCTGCCGGCGGCACGTCCGCCACAGGTACAGCGCCCCACCGACCCCTACCGACAAGGTGGCTGCTGCCGGGAGGGCGACCGTGGGCGAGACCACCTGCACTCGCCTGCTCTCACCGATGCACGTCTTGCGGATCAGCGGGAAGAGCTGCTCATCGAAGCGGACCATCGGCTCGCGCAGTCGCCGCTCACACGTCTCAGCGACGTGCAGGGGGCCTGTCAAGGGCGCCAGGAAGTAGAAGCCCGCGGAGAACGGTACGCACGCCACGGCGACGACGAGGACGAAGACGTTGACCCAGCGTTGGGTCTTCGAGATGCCGCGCTTTTCAGTCGCCCGTGAGTGGTGGTCGTGGCCTTGCCGCTGCACGAGCTCATCGTGTGCCGGCGACTGTCGTCTCGGGTGGGTTGTTCACGGCTTCACTCCACGATGCCTACTGCTCGATCATCGAGAGACGAGGGCGGTCCTCGACGTCCTAGCCAGCGGGATGACCGGAAGGTCGCTGGCCTACCGTCACCCGCGCAGCGCCCAGTCCAGACGGCGCATGAGCTCACCCACCCTGCCGCCACCCGCGGGAGCCGGCGGCAACCTGCTCAGCACGGCGCGGACTCCCGGTGGGGCCTCGCGCTGGGCCCGTACGACCTCCCCTTCACCGACCGAGCGGTCATCGCCGCCGGCCAGCTCCAGGGCACGGGCGGCGTGGGTTGCTGCGCCCAGGACGTGCTTGACCTGGTGCGCGTCGGCCAGGGGGTGCAGGTAGGCGCTGCCCGCGGCGTGAGCGGCGGCTCGCGCAGCGTCCCGGGCTGCGGGTGGGGTGGCTTCGCGGGCGGCTCGGTGTGCCGCCCAGGCGGTGGTGCGCAGGGCCGCGCCGCGCCGGCCGCCGGCGGCGAAGGCCTCGGCGGCCTCGATCGCTTCCCGGGGGCGTGGGTCGTGGGGGTGCTCGTCCTCGAAGAGGGTCAGGGCGGTGCGGGCGCAGGTGGCGGCGAAGCTGGTGACGTCGCGCAGCTCTGCCTGGCTCAGCTCGATCGCGTCTGCCCTGGGACTCACGTTCAGCATCTTTCCGGTAGACCTCTTGGAGCCGGCCCTGGCCATCGGTGTGACCGAGCGTTTGCTGCCTCGAGTGGCGGTGCTTCAGCCAGGTCCGACGGGTTTGGTCAGCGCAGCCGCGGGCTGGTGAGGCTGGCGCGGATCGCGGGGGCGAGGTGGCGAATCAGCTGCTCCCGTGAGGCGCCGGCCGCAGGGTGCAGACGCAGTACGTACCGGGTGAAGATCACCCCAGCCAGGGTGGTGACGGCGGCGCCGGCGCGGGCGGTGGCTTGTGGCCCCCCGATCTGCTCGGCCAGGCGGGCGATCACCTCCTGCTCCAGGAATTCAACGACAGCGCGCAGCACCGCGGGTTCCTCCAGCGCCATGACCACCAGAGCGCGCAGCGCCGGGCCGCTGTCGGGGTCCTCCCACGCGGCGCTCACCGCGGCCAGCAACCGCTCCGGCAACTGCGCTGCATCTCCTTCCAGAGCGGCGGCCAGCACCTGCGGTGGGCTGAGGGTCAGGCTCATCACCGCGCTGAACAGGCCGCGCTTGGAGGCGAAGTAGTAGCTGATCAGCGCGACGTCCACCTCCGCGTCGGCGGCCACCGCGCGCAAGGTGGTGCCGGTGTAGCCGTGGCTCAGTAGACGCGAGCGGGCGGCCAGCAGGATGCGTTCCCGGGTGCTGGGGCCGACGGGCTCGCTCGAGTTGCTGGGGTTGCGGGGTGGTCGTCCGCGCCTTCTATTCATCAGCGTTGAAGGTAGCGGGTACCCCGGTGGACGCTCTCCCCATGCCCACCCTTCACCGAGTCGACGACCAACCGGTGCTGCGGGGCCGCACGGGGCGGCAACCGTGGGAGCAAGCAAGGACGCGAGCAGGGACGCGAGCAGGGACGCAGAGAGTGCGGCGATGGACCCGGGCACGCCTGATCGAGCCCTCCACGGCCGGCTACCTCTACATCGGCGCCAGCTCCGGCTCCTGGGCACTGCCTGCCGCCTTGCCCAGCGCCCGCCGGCGCATCCTGCTGGCCCTGCTGCACGCCACCGCCGAGGTGTTGCGCCTGGAGGAGGGCATCGAACGCGCGGACGTCTTCCGCGCGGTCCTGCGTCCGCCGGGCAGTGGGCGATCACGGGCCTCGCAGAGCGACAGTGCCGTTTGCGGCGCTGCCCCGGGCCCTGCCCTGAGCTTTCCCCCGAACGCCGTCCTGGATGCGGTGCTGCTGGTGCAGACGCGTGACCCCGCCACCGCCGCCGCCCAGCTACGCACCGCGCAGGTCGCCAGTCTGCGCGCACGGCTGGAAGCCTGCGGGGCCTGCACGCTGGTCTTCGCCGGCAGCAACGTCCGGCGCATCGCCGATGTGGAGCACGAGCGGGCGGGGATCTTCTTGTTCAACTACTTCAGCGCCGAGGACACCGAGGAGAACCTGTACGCCTGGCAGTACACCGCGGGCTGGTTCCAGCAGCAGACAGGCCTGGACAACTCCACCGTGCTGCGCCCGATAGGGCCCGCAGGTGGGTACAGCCTCATCAACCACTGCCGCTGGGACCACCTGCGCGATGTTCTGCCTGCGCTGATCTTCAGGCCCAGCTTCCGCCGCTTCGTGCTGCGCACCTTCGCCGAGCACCGGACCGCGGCGCACCCGGTCCTGTACCGCTTGGACAGGTGAACGTCCGGCTGTGATCGCGCACCCAACGCGGGATGACCGGAAGATCGTCAGCGAGCGTGGGCAGGCGGAGCCGGTGCTCGTCCCTGTGCGGCACGATGCCTTCCATGCCGACGTTGACCCTGAGCGCGATCGAAGCCGCAGTGCGTGCGTCGTGGGGACCCGACACCTCCTTCGCCTCGGCTGACTACATGGCTCGGGGCAGCGGGCAGCCCTCGCGAGGTCAGTGCGGAACGAGCGCTCTGGTCCTGCAGCAGCTGCTGGGTGGCGACCTGATGGTCGCCGACGTCGAGTACGAGGGCCGGGTGGAGGGCGTGCACCACTGGAACGTGACCGCCGGCGGGGTCGAACTTGACCTGACACGAGACCAGTTCACCAGCGCTGAGTCGCTGATCAATGTGCGTCGGGTGATGACACGACGGAACGCAGGAGGGCCTGGCGAGCGACCGTTCCAGCTGCTGCGGGAGAGAGTTGCTACCGCTCTCCAGCGCGAAGCACCGACATCGTCATGAGCACGCAGACCCGCAGACACGGGCCCAGCGCGGGATGAGCAGTCAGTCGCCCGCCCGCTCGCTCAGGAGCTGCTCGCGCAGGATGTCGGCGTGCCCGCAGTGCTGGGCGAGCTCGCGCAGCACGTGCAGGTAGACCCAGCGCAGCGGCAGTGGACCGCGGCGGTTGCCGGGCAGCACCTCGTCCAGGTCCAGGCCGGCGACTGCTTGCCGTGAGGCCTGGCACGTGTCAAGGCCCGGGTTTGATGGAGACCTCCAAACAACGCCTTCGAGAGGATGATGGTCTCCATGGCTGCACCCAGGAAGTACCCCGACGAGCTGCGTGAGCGGGCGATCCGCATGGCGGTCGACGCC
>NZ_JBKBCT010000105.1:0-10145 GCF_050871525.1 Kineococcus auxinigenes
GGGTGCTGGACGGGCTCGCCGCACACCGTCGCCGGCACGCCCGAGCGGTGACGGCCCACCCCGGCGTGTTCACCCCCGCCTGCAGCACCGCTGCCCGCCGCGGTTCCGAGCGCCCGGTCATCCCGCGATCCGGGCTCACAGCTCCGCCAGCGACTTCACGGTCGTGACGCCGACGGTGCGCGGTCCCACCGGCCGGTGGCTTCGCGGCCCTGCCGGTGGCCGGGGTGGAGGGAGCGACTCCTTCGACTGCTCGCCAGCGCCGGGTGCAGCGGTGCTCGACGTCGTGCAGGACACTCGACCTGTGCCGGTGAACGGGGAGTCGACTGCCACCGCCCGGCTGCAGGACGGCATCGACGCCGTCTTGGTCCCCCGCGGGTTCAGCGCCGCGCAGGCAGGCACGACCGGTGAGCGGGGCCAGATCGTCTGGTGCGCGGCCGCTGACGACCTCGCTGCCCGCTTTCCCGGCCTGCCGACCAGTCGTGAACCCGCAGGGGGGTGGAGCACCCGGTGCACCGACGTCGTGGTCGACGTCGCCGGTGGCGACTGGCGCGTGACCGGCGTCAGCTTGGAGGGTGAGGACCTGGACCAGGTGCTGGCAGACCTCGCTCTCACCGCCGCCGCCGAACGCGCGGCCGCCCTGATCGGCTCGACGGCGCACGACTGCCTCACGCCCCTGCCGTCGCTGTTGACCGAGCTGTTCGACAGCTCCGGCCCGGAGCGCTGACTCCACCGTCCACCGGTGCGCGGGCAGTCGTGCCGCCGCCCGAGCCACCGCGCCCGTCGGCGGCTCACCGCCTCGGCGCGTCGAGGGCTCCTCACGTCGAGCAGCGCCCCCAGCCCTCGGTGCTCGTCGAGGTCCGAGGTGGTGAGCGGGAGGTCGTGCGCTCGAGCGGTCGCCGCGATCAGCAGGTCCAGGCGCCGGGGTCCGGGTTCGCGACCGGTCGCCACCACGGCCGCGTCGATGTGGTGGGCGTCGGCGTGGAGAGCTCGCGCTCGCCGATCGTCCGCACGCGACCACCGTGGTAGCGGTTTGCTGCAGGCGATGGCTCCGCCAGGTGGGTGCACCGCGCACGACCGGTGGCAGGAGCGGGCGTCAGCGCCCGCCGCTGCGGGCGCGGCACCGGTGCTGCCGGAGCAACCGGCCACCCCACGCCGAGGACCACACCAGCGCGGCGGCGGCGAGCAGGACGCACGGCAGCGAGACGAAGGCGGTGCCGAGGTTGGCGCCCACGGTGGCTGCGGTGGCCACGCGGTGGGCCACCGCCAGCAGGGCCCCGGCGGCGGTCACGGGCAGCAGCACCGCCCACCAGCGCCGGTCGCGGCGCAGCAGCGAGCCCGGGCGGTTGACGACGACGCCGACGACCGCCAGCACCAGCAGCGAGAGCAGACCAGCCGCGTTCTCGGCGGCGGCGGGGACCTGCGGGCCGGCGGCGGCCGGGTCGATCCACTCGTCGGGGTGGGACAGGTCCCCGACGGCCCACCAGGTCGCCACGGCCGCTGCGGGCAGCGCGGCCACGACGGCGAGCAGCGTGGGGGCCGGGTGCGGGCCCGTGCGGCGGGCGGGTGGGGTCGCGGTCGGGTGCACTGCGCGCGCTCCGTCCTCACGGGGGTGCTCGGGCGGTCCAGCGGCCTCGACCGGCTGGACCCGGGCCACGAGCGTGTCAGACCCGGGCGTGCTCGGGCGAGCGCGCGTCCAGCGCGCGCGGGCGCAGCTGCCGGTGCACCAGCAGCGCGGCCAGCGCGGTGAGCGCCGCCCCGGCGACGGCCGTGGTGTCCAGGCCGTGCGCGAAGGCCTGGCGCGCGGAGTCCAGGAGTTGGGCGCCCACCGCCTCCGGAAGCTGCCCGGAGACCTCCACCGCACCGCCGAGGGTCTCGGTGGCGGCGGTGGCCTGCCCGGCGCTCGCGGCTCCCGGCACCCGCACCTGCGCGCTGTAGACGGCGTTGAGCACGCTGCCCAGGACCGTCGTGCCCAGGACCGCGCCGACCTCGTACGCCGTCTCGGAGATCGCCGAGGCGGCGCCGGCGCGGTCGGCGGGGGCCGTGGACAGGATCGCGTCGTTCGTCAGGGTCTCGGCCAGGCCCGTGCCGGCGGACAGCACCACGAAGGCCACCGCCAGCTGCACCGCCGCCGCGCCCGCGCTGCCGCCGGCCGGCGCCCCCAGGGTGGCGGCCACCGCGTAACCGGCGGTGCCCAGCAGCAGGCCCGTGGCGATGAGCACGTCCAGGCGCGCGCGCCGGGCCAGCCGCGCGGCCAGCAGCCCGGCGGCGACCGAGACCACCGCGCCGGGCAGCAGCAGCAGGCCCGCGCGCACCGGCGACAGCCCCAGCACCAGCTGCAGGTACTGCGAGACGGCGAAGAGCATCCCCGTCATCCCGCAGATGCTCATCAGGTTGGCCAGGACCGCGGTGCGGAACACGGGCAGCCGGAACAGCCCCACGTCCAGCAGCGGCTCGGCCAGCGTCGTCTGCCGCCGCACGAAGAACACGCCCAGCGCGACGCCCGCCGCGAGCGCCGACAGGGGTGCGGCGCCGGGGCCGTGGTCGGCCAGCGCCTTGATCCCGTAGACGACGCCCGTCATGGCGAGGGTGGCGGTGGCGGCGCTGAGCAGGTCCAGCCGCGCCGGCTCCGACGAGCGCGACTCGCGCACCAGCAGCGGCAGCAGCACCAGGACCAGCGCCACCACCGGCACGTTGACCAGGAACACCGAACCCCACCAGAACCGCTCCAGCAGCACCCCGCCGACGACCGGCCCCAGCGCGGCACCGCCGGCGAACGCGCCCGCCCACACGGCGAACGCGGTGCGCCGCTGCTCGCGGTCGGGGAAGACGCTGCGCAGCAGCGCCAGGGTGGAGGGCATGAGGGTGGCGCCGAAGACGCCCAGCGCGACGCGGGCGGCGATCAGCGCCTCCGCGGAGGGGGCGAACGCCGCGAGCGCGGAGACGGCGCCGAACCCGGCGGCGCCGATCAGCAGCAGCCGGCGCCGGCCGGAGCGGTCGCCCAGGGCGCCCATCGTCACGAGCAGGCCGGCGATGGCCAGGGAGTAGCCGTCGACGATCCACAGCAGCTGCGTGCCGGTGGGCGCCAGGGCGGTGCTCAGGTGCGGGACGGCGAAGCTCAGCACGGTGGTGTCCAGCGAGATGAGCAGCACCGGCAGCATCAGCACCGCCAGCGCGGCCCACTGGCGGGCGCCGGCGCGGGGGACGGGCGGGGTCACGGGGAATCCTCGGTCGTCGGCTCGGTGGGGGGGGGGGGGGGGGGGGGGGGGGGGGGGGGGGGGGGGGGGGGGGGGGGGGGGGGGGGGCGGGGGGGGGGGGCGGGGGGGGGGGGCGGGGCGGGGGGCCGGCCCGGGCGGGGGCGACCACAAACCACTGAACCGTCCGGACGGTACAGCGAATCTCGATTAACCTCCTGGGCGTGACGAGCCCCCCCAGCACGCGCGACCGGCTCCTGGACGCCTTCAGCGAGCTGCTCGTCGCCGCCGGCTCCCGCGGCGCCACCCTCGACGCCGTCGCCGCCAGCGCCGGCGTCTCCAAGGGCGGGCTGCTGTACCACTTCGGCACCAAGGACGCCCTCGTCGACGGCCTGCTCGAGCGCTTCCGCCGCATGGCCGGCGAGGACGCCCGCGACATGCGCACCGCTCCGGCCGGCGCCACCGAGTACTACCTGCGCACCTCCGTCATCCAGCAGGGCGACCCGCTCTCCCGCACGGCCGTCGCCGTCCTGCACCTGGCGCAGGGGGGTGACCCCCGCGCCGCGGACGCCTTCACCGCCGCCACCGAGGAGTGGCGCACCGCCATCGAGGAGGAGGTCGGCGACCGCGTCCTGTCCCGCGTCGTGCAGCTCGTCGGCGACGGGCTCTGGGCCGGCTCGTCCATCGGGGTGGCCCCCGACGACCTCGACGACGTCGTCGCCGGCGTGGCCGCGGTGCTGGCAGCGGCGCGCGCCCCGCGACACGCCGGTCCACCCGCCTGAACCACCCGATCGGTCCCTGCACCCGGGCCCCGCGACGACCGACGGTCAGGGGGTGGGCCGGCGGACCGGCCCGCACCGGAGCGGGAGGAGCAGCAGTGGCAGTGGTGGACGCACCCGTGGTCCCGCCCGCGGCGCAGCTGACGGCCGCCGCGGCGCCCGGTGCGGGCGGCGCCGAACTGGCCGGCTACCTCGCCGGCGCCCCCGACCCCTGCTGGTCCACCGGCCCCGACGGCCTGGTCACCTCCTGGAACCCCGCCGCCGAGCGCGTGCTCGGGGTGACCGCCGCCGACGCCCTGGGCCGCTGCGCCGCCGCCCTCCTCGGCGCCGGCACCGGCGCCCGGGCGGGCTCGGCGCCGGAGCCCGGCGACGCCCCCACCTCCCGCGAGGTCCTGCTCACCCGGCCCGACGGGCTGCCCGTCTGCGGCGTCCTGACCCGCTGGAGCGCCCCGCCCGGCTCAGCGCCGCAGCACCACCACGTGCTGCGCGTGCACGAGGGCGCCTCGTCCCCGCGGGACGGCGCCGACCTGCTCGGCCGCGTCAGCGACTCCGTGGTCGTCACCGACCTGGCGGGCACCGTCGTCTACGCCAACGCCGGCGCCGAACGGCTGTGGGGGCCGCCCGCGCGCGAGGTCGTGGGCCGCCGCGTCGGCGTGCTCACCCGGCACAGCCCCGACCTCGAGGGGGACTTCCGCTCGCTGGTGGACGCCCTGTCCGCCGGTGGCACGTGGTCGCGCTCCGCGGTGCCCGTCGTCACCGCCGCCGGGCGCGACCTGCTCGTCGACGTCGGCGCCACCGCCCTCGTCGGTGCGGACGGCGCCTGCACCGGGGTCGTCCTCGTCAGCCGCGACGTCACCGGTGAGCGGCAGCTGGAGCGGTCCCTGCGCGAGGCCACCCGCGCCCTGCGCGAGCGCGCCGTCCGGCTCGCCGACGCCTCCCGCCGCGACCCGCTGACCGGCCTGGCCGGGCGCAGCCTGCTGCAGGAGCGGCTGGCGGCGGCGCTGACCGCCGCCCGCGCCGACGAGGGGCCCGTCAGCGTGCTGCGCGCCGACCTGCGGGGCTTCCGCGCCGTCAACGACTCCTACGGCTGGGTCGCCGGCGATGCGCTGCTCATCTCCTTCACCGCGCACCTGCTCTCGCTGCTGCCCGCCGGCGCCACCGTCGGGCGCTGGGGCGCGGACGAGTTCGTCGCCGTCCTCCCGGACAGCAGCGCCGCGGCGGCCGACGACCTCGCCGGGCAGGTCGCCGGCTGGGCGCCGCCCGCCCCGCTGCCCGGCCGCGGCCGCCGCCGCGGCGACCGGACCGTGGGGGTGGTGGTGCGGGTGGTGCGGGCCACCCCGCAGGAGTGCTCCGCCCCCTTCGACGGGGGCGTGCGGGCCCTGCTGCAGCGCGCCGAGGCGGCCGTGGCGGCCGTGGCGGCCGCTCAGAGCGAGGGCTCCACCGCCCCGCGGGACTCGTCGGCGGCCACCAGCTCCGCGTAGCGCCCGCCCGCGGCCAGCAGCTCCGCGTGGGTGCCCCGCTCGGCGATCCGGCCGCCGTCCAGCACGACGATCTGGTCGGCCCCGCGCACCGTGGACAGCCGGTGCGCGATGGTCACGGTGGTGCGGCCGCTGGAGACCTCCTCCAGCGCGGAGGCCATCGCCCGCTCGGTGCGGGTGTCCAGCGCGCTGGTGGCCTCGTCCAGCAGCAGCACCGGCGGGTCGCGCAGCACCGCGCGGGCCAGCGCGATGCGCTGCTTCTCGCCGCCGGAGAAGCGGTAGCCGCGCTCGCCGACCACGGTGTCCAGGCCCTCGGGCAGGGCGTCCACCACGGCGTCCACCTGCGCGGTGCGCACCGCCCGGCGCACGTCCTCCTCGCTCGCACCCGGAGCGGCGAAGCGCAGGTTGTCCGCGATGCTGGCGTGCAGCAGGAACGTCTCCTGGGTGACCACGCCCACCGCCTCGGCCAGCGAGCGGGCGGTCACGGAGCGCACGTCGTGCCCGTCGATCAGCACGGCCCCGGCGTCCACGTCGTACAGACGGGCCAGCAGGTACCCCAGGGTGGTCTTGCCCGAGCCGGTGGACCCCACCACCGCCAGCGACGTGCCCGCCGGCACGACGAGGTCGATGCCGCTCAGGGCGGGGCGGTCCGCGCCGGGGTAGCGGAACTCCACGCCGCGGAACTCCACCCGACCGCGGGCGCGGGGCAGCTCCACCGCGTCCGGCGCCTCGGCGACCTCCGGGACGCTGTCCAGGTACTCGAACACGCGCGTGAACAGCGCCATCGAGGCGTGCAGACGCACCAGGATGCGCAGCAGCGCACCCAGCGGCCGGAACAGCTGCGCCTGCAGCGTCACCAGCGCCACCAGGGTCCCGATGCTCAGCGCGGTGCCGGTGCCGCGCAGCCACCCGCCCAGCAGGTACGTCAGGGCCGGCACCGCCGCCATCGTCAGCGTGATGAGCGACCACTGCCAGCGCCCCGCCATCTCCGAGCCGACCTCCAGGCGCGCCACCCCGTCGGACTGCGCGGTGAAGCGCTCCACGACCTCGCGGGTGCGGCCGGTGGTGCGCGTCAGCAGGATCCCCGACACCGACAGGGTCTCCTCGACGGTGGCGGACATCTCCGCGAGCTGCCGCTGGCGCTGCGCGGTGATGCGCCGGCGCAGCCGGCCCACCCGCCGGTTCAGGTGCACCGCCAGGGGCAGCACCGTGAAGGAGAACAGCGCCAGCCGCCAGTCCAGCGCGAGCATCGCCACCACCGTGACGACGACCGTCGCCAGGTTCTGCACCAGCTCGGCGCCGGTGCTCGTCACCACGGTCTGCAGGGCGCCGATGTCGCTGGCGATGCGCGACTGCACCTCGCCGGTGCGGGTGCGGGCGAAGAACCCCAGCGACATGCGCTGCAGGTGCGCGTACAGGGAGGTGCGCAGCCCGTGCATGACGGCCTGCCCCACGCGCGTGGTCAGCAGCCCCTGCACGACGTCCAGGGCGGTGGTGACCGCCGCGATCGCGATCAGCCCGCCGACCAGCGCCGCCAGCAGCTCCAGGTCCTGCTCCGGCAGGGCCTCGTCGACGATCTCGCGCAGCAGGAAGGGCGAGGCCACCCCCGCCAGGGCGGACAGCGCGATGAGGCCGGCGACGATCGACAGCGTGCGCGCGTGCGGCCGGAACAGCCGCAGGGCGCGCACCACCTCCGCGCGCTGCGGCCGCCCCGGGGGCGGCTCGCCCCTGCCGGGGCGGAACGGGTCGCGGGTGGGGTCACCGCGCACGTGCTCTCCCTGCGTCCGGTGCTCCCGGGGGCGGGGGCGTGTCCGGCAAGCGTAGGAGCGTGCTCCGACAGCGACCCTTCGTCGCTGATCGCCTCTATCCTGTGACCCCCGGTGACGGGCAGGGTGGTGGCGGGAGTCGTCACGGTTCCCCGCCGGGGCGTGTCGGGCGAGCCGGCGGTCGGTGCGGGAGTGCGTCCGGGAGGCCCCTGGCGCAGAGTCGAGGGTGTGACGCATGCAGGGCAGGCCCGCAGCGGGCTGGGACGGCCGGGCAGCGGCCGAGCCCGCGCACGCCCTGCCCGCGCGCGCCCACGCCCCCCACCCCGCCCTCGAGCGCCTGGCGGCCCTGGCCGCGCGCTCGCTGTCCGCCGCGTCGGCGCGCGCGGAGCTCACCGAGGACGGCGAGCCCACCGGGGCCGGCGCGCGCGTGGGCCTGCTCGCGCCCGTGGACGCGCTGCTCACCGCCACCGCCCTGGCGGCCGCGCCCCTCGTCGTGGCCGACGCCCGCGCCGACGGGCGGTGGGCGGCGCTGCCCGCCGTGACGTCCGGGGTCGTCGGCTGCTACCTGGGCGTGCCGGTGCTCGGCACCGACGCCCGGGTCGTGGGGGTCCTGGCGGTCTTCGACCCCGTGCCGCGCCGCTGGACGCGCACCGACGTGGACCTGCTGACCGACCTCGCCGCCGTCGCCGTCGGCGAGCTGCGGCTGTCGGCGCTGGCCGTGCAGCACGAGGTGGACCGGCTGCGCTGGCGGCTGGCCGTGGCGGCCGGCGGGGTGGGCAGCTTCGACTACGACCTCGCCAGCGGTGCGATCAGCTGGGACGAGCGGATGCTGGAGATGTTCGGCTACAGCGCCGCGGAGTTCGACGGCAGCCTGGCCGCCTTCGACGCGCGCGTGCACCCCGACGACCTGCCGCGCGTGCACGAGTCGATCACCGCGGCGGTGGAGGGCAGAGCGCCGTTCCAGGCGGAGTACCGCGTCCTGCTGCCGTCGGGGGAGACCCGCTGGATCACGGCGCGCGGGGAGGTGCTGCGCGACGAGGCGGGCCGCCCGCTGCGCCTGCTCGGCGCCGGGTACGACACGACCGCCGAGCGGGGCAGCGACGCCCGGGTGGCGCGGGTGCTGGAGTCGATGCCGACGGCGTTCTTCTCCCTGGACCGCGACTGGCGCTTCAGCTACGTCAACGCCGAGGCCGAGCGGCTGCTGCAGCGCTCCCGCGAGGAGCTGCTCGGGCGGGACGTGTGGGAGCTGTTCCCCGACGCGGTCGGCACCGCGTTCGACACCGAGTACCGCCGCGCGCTGCGCACCGGTGAGCCCGTGGCGTTCGAGGGGCACCACGGCCCGCCGCTGGACGGCTGGTTCGAGGTCCGGGCCTGGCCCGACCCGGACGGGCTGTCGGTGTACTTCGTCGACGCGACCGCGCGCCGCGCGGCGCAGGAGGACGCGGAGCGCACCGCGCGCCGGCTGGAGCTGGTGGCCACCGTCAGCTCGGACCTCGTCGCCACCCTCGACGCGCAGGAGGCGGTGGCCAGGCTGGCCCGCCACGTGGTGCCCGCGCTGGCGCGCTGGTCCATCGTCACGCTCGTCGACGAGACCGGGACGATGCGTGACATCGGTTCCTGGCACGCCCAGGAGGAGCTGCGCGAGGTCGCCGACGCCTACCGCCGCGCGCGGCTGGTGGGGCTGTCGCCGGGTTCGCCGCTGCTGCGGGCGCGGCCCGGCCTGGAGCCGGTGACGATCGCGTCGGACGCCACCCGGCGGGTCGGTGCGGTGCTGGCGCCGCCGGCCAGGGCGCTGCTGGAGCAGCTGGCGCCGGAGTGGGCGTACGTGCTGCCCCTGCGGGCGCGGGGCCGGCTGCTGGGGATGATGACGCTGTACCGCTGCCCGCAGGACGGTCCGCTGTCGCAGCAGGACCTCACCACGGCCGTGCAGGTCGCCGACCGCGCCGGGCTGGCCCTGGACAACGCCTCCCTGTACGCGCGCCAGCAGCACGTCGCGGAGGGGCTGCAGCGCAGCCTGCTCACCCCGCCCGTGGAGCCGGACCACCTGGAGGTGCGGGTGCGCTACCGCCCGGCGGCGCAGGCCGTGCAGGTGGGCGGCGACTGGTACGACTCCTTCCTGCAGCCGGACGGCGGCACCGTCCTGGTCATCGGCGACGTCATGGGCCACGACGTGGACGCGGCGGCCGCGATGAGCCAGGTGCGCAGCCTGCTGCGGGGCATCGCCTACTCCAGCGGCGGCTCGCCCGCGGCGGTGCTGTCCACGCTGGACGCGACCATGCGCGGGCTGGCGGTGGCGACGACGGCGACGGCCGTGGTGGCACGGCTGGAGCAGACCGGCACCGAGCGCGAGGAGGGCGTCACCCGGCTGCGCTGGTCGAACGCCGGGCACCTGCCGCCGGTGCTGCTGCGCCCCGACGGCACGGTCGCGGAGCTGACCAGCGGGGAGCCGGACCTGCTGCTGGGCATCGCCCCGCACCTGCCGCGCCGCGACGGCCACGTCCGGCTGGAGCGCGGCTCGACGCTGCTGCTGTTCACCGACGGCCTGGTGGAGCGCCGCGGGCAGGACATCGACGAGGGGCTGACGCGGTTGCGCTCGGTCGTGACGGAACTGGCGCACGCCGACCTGGACGACCTGTGCGACGCCATCCTGGACCGGCTGCTGCCGCCCGAGCCCGAGGACGACGTGGCGCTGGTGGCGGTGCGCCTGCACCCGCAGGACGGCCCCCGCCCGCAGGTGGCCGGCCCGCACGTCCTGCCCGACGACCTCCCCCTCCCCGGCCCCTGACCCCCACCCACCCCTCCCACCCGCGGGGGGGGGGGGGGGGGGGGGGGGGGGGGGGGGGGGGGGGGGGGGGGGGGGGGGGGGGGGGGGGGGGGGGGGGGGGGGGGGGGGGGGGGGGGGGGGGGGGGGGGGGGGGGGGGGGGGGGGGG
>NZ_JBKBCT010000106.1:0-9557 GCF_050871525.1 Kineococcus auxinigenes
CCCCCCCCCCCCCCCCCCCCCCCCCCCCCCCCCCCCCCCCCCCCCCCCCCCCCCCCCCCCCCCGCCCCCCCCCCCCCCCCCCCCCCCCCCCCCCCCCCCGGGGCGCGTGGCGCGAGGGGCGGGTGGGAGACGGGGCGGCCACGTGCCAGGGTCGGGGCGTGAGCGCAGCGGTGGACGCCGTCGTGGTGGGGGCCGGGCCCAACGGGCTGGCCGCCGCCGTCGTGCTGGCCCGGGCGGGCATGCGGGTGGAGGTGCTCGAGCGCAACCCGACGGTCGGCGGGGGAGCGCGCACCGCCGAGCTGACCCTGCCCGGGTTCGCCCACGACCTGGGCTCCGCCGTGCACCCCATGGCGCTGGCCTCGCCGTTCTTCCGCGCGTTCGACCTGCCCGCGCACGGCGTGGAGCTCCTGCAGCCAGACGTCGCCTACGGCCACCCCCTCGACGGCGGCCGGGCCGCCCTGGCCCTGCGCGACCTGGAGGCCACCGCCGCGGGCCTGGGACCGGACGGGGCCGCCTGGCGCGCTCTGCTGGGCCCGCTCGTCGGGCGCTGGCGCGAGGTCGTCGCGCTGGCCCTGGGAGACCTGCGCACCCCGCCGCGCACGGGCGGCGAGCTGGCCGCGGCCGCCCGCCTGGGCCTGGCGGTGCTGGAGCAGGGCGGTCCGGCGTGGGGAGCGCGGTTCCGCACGCAGGCCGCCGCGGCGCTGCTGACGGGGGTGGCCGCGCACGCCGTCGCACCGCCGCGCGCGCCGGGCCCGGCCGGGGCCGGCCTGCTGCTGGCGACCCTCGCGCACGCCGTCGGCTGGCCGGTGCCGCGCGGGGGCTCGCAGGCGATCGCCGACGCCCTGGCTGCCGAAGTGGTGCGCCTCGGCGGCGCCGTGCGCACCGGGGTGGAGGTGGGCGACCTGCGCGAGCTGCCGCCGGCGCGCGCCGTGCTGCTGGACGTGGTGCCGCGCGGGCTGCTGCGGTTGGCCGGGGACCGCCTGCCCGGTGGCTACGCGGCGTGGCTGCGCCGCTGGCGGCACCGCTCCGCCGCCGCCCCCGTGCACTTCGCCCTGGACGGGCCGGTGCCGTGGGCGGCGCCGGGGCTGGAGCGCGCCGGCACCGTGCACGTCGGAGGCACCCGCGCCGAGCTCGTGGCCGCCGAGCGGGCGGTGGCCGCCGGCCGGCACGCCGAGCGCCCGTACGTGCTGCTGTCCCAGCCCTCGGTGCTGGACCCCGCGCGCGCCCCGGCCGGGCAGCAGGTGCTGTGGACCTACGCCCACGTCCCCGTGGGCTCGACCGTCGACGTGGGCGACGCCGTGCAGGCGCAGGTGGAGCGCTTCGCCCCGGGTTTCGGCGACCGGGTGCTGGCCCGGCGCACGGTGACCGCCGCCGAGCTGGAGGGGCAGAACCCCAACCTCGTGGGCGGGGACGTCTCCGCCGGTGCGGTCACGCCGTGGCAGCTGCTGTTCCGGCCGGTGCCGCGCTGGGACCCGTACCGGGTCCCGCTGCCGGCGCCGTCCCCGGGCACGTACCTGTGCTCGGCCGCCACGGCGCCGTCGGCGGGCGTGCACGGGATGGCGGGCGTGCACGCCGCCCGCCGGGCCCTGCGCCGGGAGTTCCGGATCCGCGTCGGCGCGGACGGGCTATCCGCGCCGACGCGGTGAACTCCCGGGTCCCCCGGGGGTTCACCCGGGGTTCCGCGGGAGTTCCGCCGGGGTTTCACCGCGGGCCCTGCCGGGGGTTCCCTCAGCGGTGCGCAGCTTGGACGCTGCGCCCCGCCGCGTCGAGGTCGACGACGCGCGACAGCGACGGCAGGAACCGCGTCAGGTGCTCCCGGCTGCGCCGGGCGGCGTCGCGGTGCACCGGGTCGTGGTCGTACAGCTCCACGCTGATCCACCCGTCCAGCCCGTCGGCGCCCAGGACCCGGCCGACCGCTGCGAAGTCGACGTCGCCGTCGCCGGGGACGAGGTGCGCGTGGACGCGGCCGGCGATGTCCTCCACCTGCAGGTGGCGGGTGATCGGCAGGTGCCGGGCCAGCGAGCCGAGCGGGTCGTCCTCCACGACGACGCCGTGCCCGAGGTCCTGGCTCAGCCACAGGTCCTCGCTGCCGGTGCGGGCGATCACCGCGGCGACCTCGGCGTTGGTCTGGCAGTGGAAACCCGGTTCCGGCTCGATCCCCAGCACGGTGCGCCCGCGCGGCAGCCCGGCGGCGTCCAGCTCGGCGTGCAGGGTGTCCAGCAGGACGGCGATGCCCTCGTCCAGCCAGCGGTCGGCCTCGGCGGCCGGCACGGCGGGGTGCCGGCTGCCGGTGGAGAACACCACGAGGGGCACGCCCACGCGCACACCGATGCGGACGCCGCGCTGCAGCAGGTCCAGGCGGCGCGCCCGCTCGGCCGGGTCGGGGTCCACCAGGGCCGGTTCGAAGGGCAGTTCGCTGAGCAGGTGGGGATCACCGGTGGCCAGGCTGCACGCCACCAGGCCGGTCTCCTCCAGCACCCGGTGCAGGCGGTCCGCGTCCGCCGGTGCGAAGGACCACGGGTCGACGTGCTGGGCGTTCAGGGACAGTTCGATGCCGTCGTAACCGGTGTCGGCCAGCACGCGCACGGCCTCGTCGAGCGGGACGGAACGCAAGCCGTTGGCGTTGTACGCGAGCCGCGTGCTCGACCCGCGGCGGGTGGGGTTGGAGTGCACCTGGGGGCTCCTCGTTCTCTGGGGGACAGGCGCGGGGTCTGGGAAGGACCGCTTCGCAGACTGGCAGCAACCGCCCCGGAACGCCCTCCGAGAGCGCGTCACCGCGCGTGGTGGGGGCGTGACGGTGCTCACGCGGGTTCGGGGTGCGGGTGCCTGCGGCGGGCGGCAGGCTGTCGCCGTGCTGCTCCCGATGCCGCGCGCCGCCCGCGGAGGCCGAGCGTGACCGACACCGAAACCGACACCCTCGGCGGCCCGGTCGTCGCCGCCTCGTCGCTGCAGGTGTACCGCGAGGTCGGAGACCTCAAACGTCTGCGCGACGCCCGCAGGCCGGGTTCGCTCGCAGACCGCGCGTTCGTGCGCTCCTGGCGCGCGGTGCTCGCCGACCCCTCGCCCGACGCCGTCGAGCGCGTCGCCCTGCGCGAGAGCGCGCACGCCCTGGTGGCGGCGCGGCTGGCCGGGGTCGACGCCGCGGTGCTGGAACTGGCGGGGCTCTCGCGCGGTGAACGGCTCGAGGTGCTGCAGCGCGCCTTCGACGCGGTCACCTCGAGCGCCGAGGGTGCGCTGGGCGACCTCGGCGACGTGCGCGCCGCGCTGGACCCCGACCCCCTGGACGAGGACGCGCTGCCGGCCGCGCCGGCGTTCGTGCACGCCCTGGTGCGCCAGCCGCGCGCCGGGGCCACCCACCCGGTGCGTCCCCGCGTCGTGGTCGAACCCCCGGAGAGCCACGGCGACCACTGCTTCGTCACCGCCGTCTACTCCGCGTTCGTCGCCCCCCGGTTCGGGGTCGGGCGGGGCGAGGCTTTCCTCGTGGCGCTGGCGCACCACCTGCCCAACGGCGACCTGCCCGACGCGGGCTTCGGCGGGGAGGTGCTCCTCGGCGAGCACTACCAGCGGGTCCTGGCCGTGCTCGAGGAGCGGTCGATGGACCAGCTGCCGGACGCGCTGGCCACCCGGCTGCGCGAGATGCTGCCGCAGCGGGAGACCACGGGAACGCCGATCGGCCGGGTCTTCAACACCGCCGACGTCCTGGACCGCGTCCTGCAGGTGCACCACCACGCCCGCGCCGCCGCCTTCACCGCCGCCCAGGCGCTGGACGACCTCGACATCGTCCACCCCGGGCCGGTGCAGGAGTTCCAGCTCGGCGTGCTGGCCGCCGCCGGCATCCCCGTGCGCTGAACCGTCCCCTGATTCTCTCGAGACCGACGGAGAACCGTGACGAACACCGAGAACCCCACCGGCCCGGCCACCACCGGGTGGGTGATCGCCGGTGCCGGGTGGGTGGCGCGCGACCACATGGCCCCGGCCCTGGCCGCCTCGCCCACCAGCCGCGTCGTCGCCGTCGTGGACCGCGACCTCGGCGCCGCGCGCTCCCTGGCGCAGCGGTTCCCGGGTGCGCTGGCCCACGACGACCTGGGCGCCGCGTTCCGCACCCCCGGCGCGCGTGCCGCCTACGTGGCCACCCCCAACCACGCCCACCGGGAGGTGGCCACCGCCGCCGCGGAGGCGGGCCTGGCCGTGCTGTGCGAGAAGCCCCTGGCCGCCACGCTCGGCGACGCCGCGGAACTGGTCGCCGCCTGCGAGCGGGCCGGGGTCCTCGCGGCCACCGCGTTCGACCAGCGGTTCCACCCCGCGCACCGGCGGATCGCAGAACTGCTGACCGCCGGTGCCCTGGGCACCGTGACCAGCGTCCGCATCGTCTACGGCTGCTGGCTGCCGCCGGGGTGGTCCCCGCCGGGCAGCACCACGGGGGACAACTGGCGGGTCGACCCGGTGCGTGCCGGTGGCGGCGCCTACGTCGACCTGGCGCCGCACGGCCTGGACCTGGTGGGGACGCTGCTCGGCGAGGACGTCGAGGTCGCCACCACCCACGTGCAGCGCCGCGTGCACGACTACGCCGTCGACGACGGGTCCGTCCTGGTGGGCAGCACCGCTTCCGGTGTCCTCGTCACCATCGCGAACTCCTTCAACACCGTCGAGACGCTGCCGCGCCGGCGCCTGGAGGTCGTCGGCACCCGCGGTCAGCTCGTGGCGACGAACACCATGGGGCAGACCGCCGGCGGCACCCTGGAACTCCTCGACGCCGCCACGGGGGAGCCCTCGCCCGTGGAGTTCGACGCCCTCACCTCCCCGTTCGCCGCGCAGGTGCGCGCGGTGGAGGAGGCGCTGGCCGACCCGGGGCGCTGGCCGTTCCCGATGGCCCGGGACCTGCGCCTGCTGCACCTGCTGCACGACGCCCTGGGCGCCGGGGTCCCCGGAACCCGCCCCGACCCCGTCCTCGCCGCTCAGGAGGCCTGAGGGATGACCGGACCGAACGACTCCCACGAGCTGCGCGGCGTCCGCGCCGGTGAACTGGCGCCGTTGCCCACCCGCGCCCACCGCTCGCACCGCGCGTACTCCTGCACGAACTGCGGGCACTGGCAGCGCTGGTTCGCGCACACCCCGCCGCCGTTGTGCCCGGTGTGCGCCGACGTGCGCAACGAGCTGCCCGAGGAGGGTTTCGCGTTCCGCACCGAGCGGGAGGTCGACGCGCTCGTCGAGACCTCCTGGCGCGAGGCCGTGCCCGGTGTCACGGAGTTCTGGTGCGACCCGGTCGTCGGCCTCGGCTCGCACGGCTGGGTCCTCGAGACTCCCGCCGGCCTGCTGGGTTTCGAGGCCGCGCCATGGTACTCCGCGGCCGCGCTGGCCGAGTTGCGCCGACGCGGTGGCCTGAGCGTCCTGGCGTCCAGCCACGTGCACGGCTTCGGCGGCCTGTGGCAGTTGCAGGACGAGCTGGACCCTCCGGTGGTGGCCGTCGGCGTGGACGACCTGGTGTGGACCAAGGCGTTCCGCGTGACGTACCCGGCCGACGACCACCTGGAGCTCGCCCCCGGCATCGCGATGCACCGCACCGGCGGGCACTTCCCCGGGCACAGCGTCCTGCACGACGCCGGCCGGGGGCTGCTGTTCTGCGGCGACTCCCTGAAGATCGACCTGAACCCCGACGGCAGCGCCGCTGCGCTCAGCGCCCACAAGGCGTTCCACGCGCAGATCCCGCTCTCGCGCGCGGAGCTGCGGCGCATGCGTGAGATCATCGGCGCCCTGGAGTTCGAGACGGTGTTCAGCCCGTTCGAGTTCGCCACCGGAGTCACCACCCGGCACGTGCTGGCCCTGGTCGACCACATGCTCGCCAACCCCCCGTCGGCGGCACCCGTGCCGATGGACGTCCTCGACCCCGCGAAGGCGGTCCTCGCGTGAGCGCCCCCACCTCCCGCCCCCTCGTCGCCGACCACCCCGTCGACGCCGCCGCCGAGCACCCGGCCACCACCCGCTTCCGCGGCGTGCTGGGCACCGAGGGCCGGTTCGAGTTCCCCACCTACCGCCTCGACACCGTCGGGGTTCCGTCGTGGTGGACGATCGCCCCCGCCGGCCCGAGCGCCTCGGCCGCGGCCGGCCACGGCTACGGGATCAGCGACGCCGACGCCCGCCGCTCCAGCTGGGGCGAGTCCGCCGAGCTGGGCCTGCTGCGCGAGCGCGTCGCGACGCTGGAGCACCGGCGCGGCACGCGCGAGGACCTCGTGGGGGAGTTCGGGACCGACTCCGTCGTGGACCCGCCGGCGCTGTGCCTGGACGCCGGGGCCCCGTACGCCCCGGACGCCGTGCTGAACTGGCTGCCGCTGCAGCGGTGGGGCACCGGTGAGCGCGTGTGGGCCCCCGCCGACGTGGTGCTGCGCGACGCCGACGAACTGCCGCCGGGGGTGGTCGACGACCTGCCCCGCCTGGTCACCCGGCACGGCAACGGCCTCGGCGCCGGCGACACCCTGCACCGGGCCGTCGCCCACGGCATCGGCGAGCTCCTCCAGCGCGACGGCAACGGCACCCGCTTCCGGGCGATGGACACCGGCGTCGTCCTCGACCTGGGCCCCGGCGACGAGCAGGTGCGCGACCCCGCGACCCGCGAGGCGCTGGCGAGGTTGCGCGCCCAGGGCGTGCGCGTGGTGCCCAAGCTCGCCAACGACTGGTGGGGGATCGTCAACATCACCGTCGTCGGTGCCGACGACGACCCCCTGCAGCCGGTGATGGTCACCGCCGCCGGCGAGGCCGCCCACCCCGACCGCGAGGTCGCCCTGCGCAAGGCCGTCCTGGAGTTCGCCGCCGCCCGCTCCCGCAAGGCGTTCACGCACGGCTCCCTGGACGCCGTCGCGGCGATCAGCCCGCCCGGGTACCTGGAGCGCTACGCCGCCGACCCGGCCACCCAGGAGGAGCGCGCGCTGCGCGGCATGCTCCGCTGGCTGGGCATGGACGCCGCGCAGCTGCGCGAGCTGCTGGAGCCGGTCGTGCTCGCCGAGCGCTCCCGGGTCCGGTTCGACTCCCTGCCCACCTGGTCCGCGCCCGCCGGTGCCGACGAGCAGGAGGCTCTGGCGCAGCACCTCGTCGGCCTGCTGCGCGAGCGCGGCTTCGACGTCCTCGTCCTGGACTGCTCCCGCCCGGACGACGGCGTGGCCGTGGCGCGCGTCGTGGTGCCCGGCCTGGAGGTGGAGATCATGAGCTACGGGCGGATCGGGGAGCGCGGGGTCGCCGACCTGCTCGCCCGCGGCGACGGGCGCACCGGCCTGCACGGCATCGCCGGTCTCGGTGCGCCGGGGGAGGCCGGGGTCCCCGCCACGGCCGCGCCCGTGCACCTGACCGACGCCGCCCGCGAGCGCCTCGGCGGGCCGGCCTGGCTGGACCGCGCCGCGATCGGCCGCGTGCTGGGGGAGCTGTACCCCCTCTACCGCGAACCGGCCCTGCACGCGGCCGCCGTCGCCCGGGCGAAGGGGTGGGACGCGTGAGGATCTGCTTCGTCAGCCGCCGCTACTGGCCGGCGGTGTCCGGGATGAGCGTGTACGCCGAGAAGCTGCTCACCGAGCTGACCGCGCGCGGGCACGAGGTCGTCCTCGTCTCGCAGTTCCGCGGCGACCCGGCCGGCAGCGCCGTCTACGGCGGCGGCCCGCCGCCCGCGGACCGCGTCCCGGCCGGGGTGCGCGCGGTGGGCCTGGAGGCGCTGGGGGAGCAGCGCGTCGCCGACGGCCTGCCCGCCGACTTCGGCGCGGACGTCGCGACGATGCGCGACACCGTGCTGCGCCTGCACGGCGAGGAACCCTTCGACCTGCTGCACGCGCAGTACGCCTGGCCCACCGGCGAGGCGGTGCTCCAGGCGTCCGCGCAGCTCGGCCTGCCCTCGGTCGTCAGCGTGCAGGGCGGTGACGGGCACTGGGTGGGCCTGTGCTGCCCGGAGCACTCGGCCGGCATCCGCACCGTCCTGGACCGCGCCGGCGCCGTCCTCATCGGCTCGCGCACCTTCGCCGACGAGGTCGTCGAGCACCACGGCACCGACCCGTCGCGCTTCACCCTCGTCGGCGGCGCCACCGACACCGCCGCGTTCACCCCCGCCGACGACGACCGCGTCGGCCTGCTGCCCGGGGACCGTCCCGCCACGCTGCTGTTCCACGGCCGGGTGGACCGCCGCAAGGGCGTCCTGGACCTGCTGCACGCCCTGGCCGCGCTGCGGGCGGGCGGCCGCGACGTGCGGCTGCTCGTCTCCGGCATCGGCCCGGACGTGACCGCCGTGGCCGACCTCGTCGCCGAGCTGGGCCTCGACGACGCCGTGGAGCAGCGCGGCTACGTCCCCTACGACGCCGCACCCGCCGTCTACCGCGAGGGCGACGTGTTCGTGTCCCCGACGCAGTCGGAGGGCTTCTCCAACACGATCCTGGAGGCGATGGCCGCCGGGCTGCCGGTGGTGACCACCCGCACCGTCGGCGTCGTGGACTGCGTGCGCGACGGCGAGAACGGCCTGCTGCACGACGTCGGCGACGTCGCCGGCCTGACCGCCGCGCTGGGCCGCCTGCTCGACGAGCCGGACCTCGGCCCGCGGCTGGCGCGGCGGGCGCTGGCGGAGGTGCGCGAGGTGTGGTCCTGGCCGGCGCTGACCGGGCGCATCGAGGCCGTCTACGACCGTCTCGCCGGCACCGCGCCGGACACGTCGTGGACCACGCTCGAGCCCGGGTCGCGGCACACCAGCGCCGGCCGCGGCGTCGAACCGGTCGAGCCGGCCGGCGGGTGCCGGTTCCTGTCCGCCCCGCACCTGCTGTGAGCGCGGCACACCCCGGTCCCGTCCGCGTGCTCGCCGTCTCCCCGCACCTGGACGACGCGGCGTTCTCCGCCGGCGGGCTGCTGGCGGGCCTGGCCGCGGCGGGGGCCGAGGTGCTCGTGGTCACCGTCTTCACCGGCAGCGTGCCGGACCCCACGGGGTTCGCGCTGGCCTGCCAGACCGACAAGGGCCTGGCCGCCGACGTGGACTACATGGCGCTGCGCCGCGCGGAGGACGACGCGGCGCTGGCCGCCCTCGGCGTGCGCGGCCGGCACCTGCCGCTGCTGGAGGCCCCGCACCGCGGGTACACCAGCGCCGCCGCGCTGTTCGGCCCGGTGGTCGCCGGTGACGAGGGGTGCCCGCGCGCGGTGGTGGAGGCCGTCGGCGGGGTCCTCGACGAGGAGTTCGGCGGCGGGGTGGACCTGCTTCTGGGGCCGCAGGCCCTGGGCGACCACGTCGACCACCGGCACGTGCGCGACGCCGTCGGGGGCCTGACCCGCGAGCGCCGCCTGAACGCCTCGCTGTGGGCCGACACCCCCTACGTGCTGCGGCCCGGCGCGGCTGCGCCCGCCGGCGTCCCGCGCCGTCCGTGGGAGGGTGAGCTGGAGGCCAAGGTCGCCGCCTGCGCGGCCTACGCCACCCAGCTCGGTTTCCAGTTCGACGGGGAGGCGGCGATGGCCCGGGCGCTGCAGGGGCTGCCGGAGACGTTCGACCCGCCGCTGCCGCTGGCGTGACGGGCCGGGAGACGCCGAGAGCGGCGCACCCCGCGGGGTGC
>NZ_JBKBCT010000107.1:0-9417 GCF_050871525.1 Kineococcus auxinigenes
CCCCCCCCCCCCCCCCCCCCCCCCCCCCCCCCCCCCCCCCCCCCCACCCCCCCCCGCCCCCCCCCCCCCCCACACCACCCCCCCCGACAGGTGCCGGCGGGTGGGGGTCGGGGTCAGCGGACGGCGAGGGTCACGCCGCCGCGGGCCGGGACGAACTCGCCCACGACCGGGTAGCCCGGCACCTCACCGGCCACCAGCAGACCGCCGGAGGTCTGCGCGTCGGCCAGCAGCACCAGTTCGTCCTCGCCGGTGCGCCCGGCGTCCAGCGACGGGCGCACCCAGTCCAGGTTCCGGCGGCTGCCGCCGGGCACGAACCCGGCCGCCAGCGACTCGCGCGCCCCGTCCACGTACGGCACCGCGGCGGCGTCCACCACCGCGGTCACCCCGCTGGCGCGGGCGACCTCGTGCAGGTGCCCCAGCAGGCCGAACCCCGTCACGTCCGTGGCGCAGCGCGCCCCCGACGCCAGGGCCGCCTCCGACGCCTGCGCGTTCAGGGTCGTCATCACCGCCACCGCCTGCTCGAAGACCTCCCCGGTCTGCTTGTGCCGGTTGTTCAGCACCCCCAGGCCCAGCGGCTTCGTCAGCGTGATCGGCACCCCCGCCACCGCCGCGTCGCCCCGCAGCAGGTGCTCCGGGTCCCCCGTGCCGGTCACGGCCATCCCGTACTTCGGTTCCGGGTCGTCGATGCTGTGCCCGCCGCCCAGGTGGCAGCCGGCCGCCGCGGCCGCGTCCGCGCCGCCGCGCAGCACCTCGCGCGCCAGTTCCACGGGCAGCACCTCGCGCGGCCAGCCCAGCAGGTTCACCGCCACCAGCGGCGTGCCGCCCATCGCGTACACGTCGGAGAGCGCGTTCGTCGCCGCGATCCGCCCGAACGTGTAGGCGTCGTCCACCACGGGGGTGAAGAAGTCCGCCGTCGCGATCACTGCCAGCCCGCCGCGCACCCGCACGACGGCGGCGTCGTCGCCCACCCCGACCAACAGGTCCTCGCCCGGCAGCGGCGCCAGTCCCGCCACCATCTCCTCCAGCTCCCCGGGGGGGATCTTGCAGGCGCAGCCGCCGCCGTGGGCGTACTGCGTCAGGCGCACCGTCGCCGTGGGATCCGTGGTCGTCACGGCGCTCACCGTAGGCCCGCCCCGCCCGTGTGGCAGGCTGGCCCCCGCACGCTGAGCACGGAGGCGTACGGGTGCCTGGTGGCCCCCGCGGTCTTCAACACCGACGTGACCGAGCACCTCGGTCAGGTGGGTTCGATTCCCATCCGCCTCCGCCAGCGCGCGCCCCCGCCGCGGTGCACGTGCCCCGGGGGTAGGTTCGGCCACCGTGCCCGCCGCCCAGCCCGAGAGCCCGCCGGACCCGCGCCGCGCCGTGCCCCGCACCGACGCCGTCCTGGCCGCCCCCGAGCTGGCCGCCGCCATCGGCGCGCGCGGGCGCGAAGCGGTGAAGGACGCGGTGCGCGAGGTGCAGCAGCGGGTGCGCGCCGGGCAGGTCGACCCGGGTGACGTCGTGCCCGCGGTGCTCGCCGCCCTGCCCGCGCCCTCCACGGCGCGGCGCGTGCTGAACTGCACCGGCACCGTCCTGCACACCAACCTCGGGCGCGCCCAGCTGGCCGCCGAGGCCGTGGACGCCGTCGCCACCGCCGCCGGCGCCACCGACGTCGAGATGGACCTGGCCACCGGCCGGCGCGCCCGGCGCGGGCGCGGCGCCCTGGCCGCCCTGCGCGCCGCGGTGCCCGACGCCGGCGACGTGCACGTCGTCAACAACGGCGCCGCCGCCCTCGTCCTGGCCGCCACCGCGCTGGCCGCCGGCCGCGAGGTCGTCGTCAGCCGCGGTGAGATGGTCGAGATCGGCGACGGGTTCCGCCTGCCGGACCTGCTGGTCTCCACCGGCGCGCGCCTGCGCGAGGTCGGCACCACCAACCGCACCACCCGCGCCGACTACGCCGCCGCGATCGGGCCGGACACCGGCATGGTCCTGAAGGTCCACCCCTCCAACTTCGTCGTCACCGGTTTCACCGCCGGCGTGGACACCGGGGACCTGACGGGCCTGGGCGTGCCCGTCGTCGTCGACACCGGCTCCGGGCTGCTGGCCCCCGAACCGCTGCTGCCCGCCGAGCCGGACGCCGCCACGGCCCTGCGCGCCGGCGCCGACCTGGTCACCGCCAGCGGCGACAAGCTCCTCGGCGGCCCGCAGGCCGGGTTGCTGCTGGGCCGCGCCGACCTCGTCGAGCGGCTGCGCCGGCACCCCCTGGCCCGTGCGTTGCGCGTGGACAAGCTCACCCTCGCCGCCCTGGAGGCCACCCTGCGCACCACCGCCACCCCCACCCACCGGGCCCTGCACGCCGACGTCGCCGTCCTGCGCCGGCGGTGCGCGGCGCTCGCCGGTGCCCTGCGGGAGGGCGGCGTGGGCGCGGAGGTGGTCGACGCCGCGGCCGTCGTCGGCGGGGGCGGCGCACCCGGGGTGGAGCTGCCCTCCGCGGCCGTCGCGCTGGACGAGGCGCTGGCCGCACCGCTGCGGCTGGGGGAGCCGCCCGTCGCGAGTCGCCTGGAGCGCGGCCGGCTGCTGCTGGACCTGCGCTGCGTGGACGACGCCGCCGACGCGGAGGTCGCCGGCGCCGTGCTGCGCGCAGCGCGGGGGACGGGGGCCTAGGGGTGCACGTCGTCGCCACCGCCGGTCACGTCGACCACGGCAAGTCCAGCCTGGTGCGGGCCCTGACCGGCACCGACCCGGACCGGCTCGCCGAGGAGAAGCGCCGTGGCCTGACGATCGACCTGGGGTTCGCGTGGGCGCAGGTGCCCGGCGCGGGCACCGTCGCGTTCGTCGACGTCCCCGGCCACGCCTCGTTCGTGCCCACCACCCTGGCGGGGGTGGGGCCCGTGCCGGTGGCGCTGCTCGTGGTGGCCGCCGACGGCGGGTGGATGCCGCAGTCCGCCGAGCACCTGGCCGCCCTGGACGCCCTCGGGGTGCGCCACGGGCTCCTGGTCATCACCCGCGCGGACCTGGCCGACCCCGCCGGCGCCCTGGCTGCCGCCCGCGAGCACCTCGCCGGCACCACCCTGGGCGAGGTGCCGGCCGTGGCGTGCAGCGCCGTCACCGGTGCCGGCCTGCCGGAGCTGCGCAGCGCGCTGGCCGGCGTGCTGGCCGCGGTCCCGGTGCCGGCCGCCGACGCCCCGGTGCGCCTGTGGGTGGACCGCGCCTTCACGGTCCGCGGCGCCGGCACCGTCGTCACCGGCACGCTGGGTGCCGGCACGCTGCGCAGCGGCGACGAGCTGGACCTGGCCACCGCCGGCGGGATGCGCCGCGTGCGGGTGCGCGGGCTGCAGAGCCTGGAGCAGGACGTGGCCGAGGCCCGCGGCGTGGCCCGCGTCGCGGTGAACCTGCGCGGCGTGGAGCGCGGCGACGTCACCCGCGGCGACGCCCTGCTCACCCCCGGCTGGTCGGTGCGCACCGGCGTGGTCGACGTGCGCTGCCCGGGCGGGAACGCCGGCGCCGATCAGGAGCCGGAGCCGCTGCCCGCCCGGATCGTCGTGCACGCGGGTTCCGCCGCGGTGCCCGCCCGCACCCGCCCGCTGGGCACCGACGGGCCCGACCTGCTGGTGCGCCTGCAGCTGGCCGCGCCGCTGCCCCTGGTGCTGGGCGACCGGCTCCTGCTGCGCGACCCCGCCCGCCACCTCGTCCTGGGCGCGGGCGTCGTGCTGGACGTGCGTCCGCCCGCGCTGCGCCGCCGCGGCGCCGCCGCGGCCCGCGCCGCCGATCTGCACGGCCTGCACGGGGACCCCGACGAGCTCTCCGAGCTGCGCCGGCGCCGCGTGGTGCGCGGCGCGGACCTGCGCGCGATGGGGGTGGACGTGCGCACCGCACCGGTGGCGGGGGACTGGCACGTCGCACCGGGCCTGCTGGAGCAGGTCGCGCAGCGGCTGGCCGCGCTGGTCGCCGAGCACGCCGCCGCCGACCCCCTGCAGCCCGGTCTGCCGGTCGAGGAGGCGCGCCGGGCGCTGGCCCTGCCGGACCGGGCGCTGGTGCAGGCCGCCCTGCGCCCGCCGCTGCGCGTGGTCGAGGGGCGCGTGGTGGCCGGTGCGGCCGCCGGGGAGCTGCCACCGCGGGTGGCGCGCGCCGTGGCCGCCGTCCTGGACGACCTCGCCGCCCGCCCGTTCGCCGCTCCCGACGCCGAGCGGCTGCGGGAGCTCGGCCTGGGGCGCAGCGAACTGGCCGCGGCCGTGCGCGCCGGGCGCCTGGAACGCGTCGCCGAGGGCGTGGTGCTCGCCCCGGGGGCGCTGCGGCTGGCCGCGCGGGAGCTGGCGGGTCTGCCGCAGCCGTTCACCGCCAGCCAGGCCCGCGGGGCGCTGGGCACCTCCCGCCGGGTCGCGCTGCCGCTGCTGCAGGCCCTGGACGCGGCGCGCCTGACCGCCCGCGACCCCGACGACCGCCGGCGCGTGCTGGCCGGGGCGCGCTGACCGGTTCCCGCGTGCGGGCGGGGCGGGCCCCGTGGGCCGTCCGGGGGGTGGTGCGCCGCCACGCGGGTGAGTGCGCGTTTGAGCACACTGCCGCAACGTGATTGCGTGGTCACACTGGGACCGCGTCCCCCGCGCCGGGCGGCGCCGCGCGACGCACCCGGAGGACCGGCCCGTGAGCACTCCCCAGCCCCACCCGCTGCCCGAGCAGAGCGGTCCCCGCGTCGTGCGCCTGCAGCCGGTCCTGGCCACCGCCGTGCCCGCCACCGGCCTGGTGGCCTCCGTGGTGCTGTACGCCCAGGCCGGCCCCGGGACGGCCGCGCTCGTCGCCGGCGGTGCCCTGCTGACCGGTGCCGCGCTGCGCTGGGCGCACCGCACCGCCGCCCTGGCCCGCAACCTGCGCGCGCTGGGCCTGAGCGTCCCCGGCCGCGAGGGGCGGGACGAGGTGCACGGCTCCCGCGTCCGCAGCGCCGAGGCGGTGCTGCCCGCTCGCGGCGAGGCCGCCTGATCGCGCCCGCCCCGGCCGCCGGCGCGCCACCCCCCCACCGCCCGGCTCGCCCGCGGCAGCGCTACCCCCTTCCCCGGCGCTGACCCGCCGGTGCACCGCGCAGCGCACCCGATCGGGTGACGCCTGAGGTTGCTGAGGTGCCGCCCCTGCGGCAGCGTGTTCCCCTTGTCACGCAGTGCAGTGACGCGCGAGGCTTCGACGATCCGGGGACGGGCGCCGGTCAGTGCCGGTGGGGAGGGAGGGCAGGCCATGCCGCTGTGGCCCTGGTCAACGCGTCACCGGGCCGGTGACGACGTGCGCGCCCGCGTGGTGCCCTGGGCCGTGGCGTCCCCGCTCGTCGTCGTGGGCGTCGTGGCGCTCGCCCAGCGCCTCTTCGAGGGCCCGCCCAGCCTGGCCACGCTGCTGGCCGCCCTGTGCGGCGGTCTCGTCAGCGCCCTGCTGCTGCTCCTGCTGGCCGTGCGCTCCGCCGAGCGCGTGGACGAGGAGGCCCGCCAGCGCCAGGACCTCCTCGACGCGGCGCTGCGCCAGGCCCTGCACGACCCGCTCACCGACCTCGGCAACCGCCAGCTGTTCACCGACCGCCTCCAGCACGCCCTGGCCCGGCGCGGCTCGCGCGGCTGCGCCGTGCTCTACCTGGACCTGGACGGCTTCAAGAAGGTCAACGACACCCACGGCCACGCCGCCGGCGACGCCGTGCTCATCGAGGTAGCCCACCGGCTGCGCGCCGCCGTGCGCCCGGAGGACACCGTCTCCCGCTTCGGCGGCGACGAGTTCGCGGTGCTGTGCGAGGACCTCGCCGACGACCTGACCGCCAGCCGCATCGCCGAGCGCGTCGTCTCCTCCATCGCGGACCGCCCCGTCACCGTCGGCCCGGACCGTTCGCTGAGCATCACCCCCAGCGTCGGCATCGCCCTGGCCAGCGACGAGGGCGACGCCTCCAAGCTGCTGCGCCGCGCCGACGCCGCCCTCTACCGCGCCAAGGAGGGCGGCAAGGCGCGCTCGGAGCTGTTCGACGAGCACATGCAGGCCCAGGCCGTCGACGCCTCCCAGACCGAGGTGGACCTGGCGATGGCCGTGGAGCAGGGCCAGCTGCGGCTGCACTACCAGCCCATCGTCGACCTCACCGACGGGCACGTGCAGGGCGTGGAGGCGCTGCTGCGCTGGCAGCACCCCCGCCGCGGCCTGCTGCACCCCGGCGACTTCGTGCCGCTGGCCGAGCGCACCGGCCTCATCGTGCCGATCGGGCAGTGGGTCATCCGCGAGGCGTGGCGCACCCTGTCGGAGTGGTACGCCCGCGAGGGCGACGACTGCGGCTTCACCGTCTCCGTCAACGTCTCCCCGCGCCAGCTGGCCGGCGGGCAGCTGCTGGACGCCGTGGCCGCCGAGCAGCCGCCCGGCGCGGCCGGCGGCGCGCTGCTGGTCGAGGTCAGCGAGGAGCTGCTCGTCACCGACGCCAACGCCGGCTTCAGCACCCTGCACGCGCTGCGCATGATGGGCGTGCGCGTCGGCGTGGACGACTTCGGTCGCGGCGTCTCCTCCCTGTCGCACCTGCAGACCATGCCGGTGGACCACGTCAAGGTGGACCGGCACTTCATCGCCGGCCTGGGCCGACGCCGCCAGGACGAGGCCGTCGTCGCCGGCATCATCGGCATGGCCCGCAACATGGGCGTCGGCGTCATCGCCGAGGGCGTGGAGACCCCCGAGCAGCTGGGGGCGTTGCGGCGCATGGGGTGCGACGCCGCGCAGGGGTTCCTGCTGGCCCACCCCGGCCCTGTGCTCGACCTGGACCGCGCCCTGCCGGAGGCCACCACCGGGATGCTGCACGACGTCCTCGACCTGGACCGCGCCTCGGGTGACCTCGGTGCCCGTGCCGCGGCCCGCCCCGCGCTCACCGGCGACACCGCCGCGCGCTGACCCCTTCGAGCTGCCGCCGGTCGACCCCCACCCGTGGTGATCTTGCGAGTGTGAACGCTCAACCGTGCATGATCACCACGGGAAGGGAGCGTCGGGTGGAGGGCGGGGTCGGGTAGCGTCCCGCGGGTGCCGCGGATCGAGCTCGACGACCTGACCGACGAGCGGTACGCGGACCTGCTGCGCGACTACACGCACCTGAAGGACGTGCAGCTGCGCGCCCGCCGCGAACCCGCCGAGGGCCTGTTCCTCGCCGAGGGCGTCGAGGTGGTCCGCCGGGCGCTGGCCGCCGGTCACCGGCCCCGCTCTTTCCTGCTCAGCCCCACCCGCGCCGCCGAGCTCGCCGACGTCCTGCCGCCCGAGGCCCCGGTGCTCGTCGCCCCCGTCGAGGCGTTCGCCCGGCTCACCGGTGTGGACCTGCACCGCGGGGCGATCGCCTCGATGCACCGCCCGCCGCAGCGCGACACCGCCGGTCTGCTGGACGCCCTGGGGCCCGGCCCGCGCCGGCTCGTGGTCCTGGAGGACGTCGTGGACCACACCAACGTCGGGGCGCTGTTCCGCTCGGCCGCCGCGTTCGGCGTCGACGGCGTCCTCGTCAGCCCGCGCTGCGCCGATCCGCTCTACCGGCGCAGCGTGCGGGTGTCCATGGGCACCGTCCTGCACCTGCCGTGGGCGCGCGCCACCACCTGGCCCGGGGACCTGGACCTGCTGCGCCGCAACGGCTTCACGGTGGCGGCGCTCGCGCTGGCCGACGACGCGGTGGCCCTGGGGGAGTTCACCGCGCCCGAGCGCCTCGCGCTGCTGCTGGGCACCGAGGGCGACGGGCTCAGCCGCCGGGCGCTGGCCGGTGCCGACCTGGCGGTGCGCATCCCCATGGACGAGCGGGTGGACAGCCTCAACGTCGCCGCGGCCAGCGCGGTGGCGCTGTGGCAGGTGCGTCCGCGCTGATCCCCGCGCTGACACCCCCGCCGACGAGGCGGCGCAGGGCGATCCACGCGAGCGGCGCGTACGGCGCGACCAGCAGCGCCGGGGTCAGCCGCAGCTCGGTGAGGCTGCCGCCGGGCACCGAGACCACCCGGTGCTCCAGCTGGGCGGCCAGCGGCCCGGCACCCACCCGCCACCGCCAGGTCCGTGAGGCCTCGTCCACCGCGGTCACCCGGAACGGCAGGCGCACCCCCAGCGGCGCCCGCACGGTGCCGGTGACGCCGACGGCGATGCGCGGTGCGGAGCAGTCCACCGCGGTGATCTGCGGCGACCACGACGGCCAGCGCGCCGGCAGCGCGTAGTCCTCCCACGCCCGCGCCGCCGAGCGCCGGCCGCGCGCCACCAGCAGCACCGTTCAGACCCGCAGGGCGAGGTCGGTGACCTCCGCGCCCGGCAGCGCGGCGACGTCCGCGCCGCGCACCACGAGCTTGGAGCGACGCACCCCGGAGCCGATGAGCACCCACGGCGACTCGGCCACGGCCCGGTCCACCAGCAGCCGCCAGCCGCCCGGCAGCCCCACGGGGGTGATGCCGCCGAACTCCATGCCGGACTCGGCCACCGCCCGCTCCGTGGGCAGGAACGACGCCTTGCGCACGTCCAGCGCCTTCTTCACCGCGCCGTTGACGTCGGCGCGGGTGGTGGCCAGCACCACGCACGCCGCCACCCGCTCGGCGCCGTCGCGCTTGCCGGCCACGACGACGCAGTTCGCCGACCCCGCCAGCGGCACCCCGGCCGCCTCCACCAGCGCCGCCGTGTCCGCGACGTCGGGATCGATCGCGCACACCCAGGCACCGTCCGGCAGCGCCGCGGCCACCTGCGGCGCCAGCAGTTCGGGGTGCTCGGCCGCCGGGAGCAGCTCCAGCGTCCCGGCGACCTGCTGCGCCCCGGCGGGGGCCGCGCTCACCGGGAGTAGACGGGGGCGAGCGTGGCGCGCGCCAGCACGTGACCGAGGCTCATGAAGGCCGCGACGGTGGGGGTGGCGCCCTCGGGCAGCTCCAGCGAGGCCACGTCCAGGGCGTGCACGGCGAAGACGTAGCGGTGCGGGCGGTCCCCGGGCGGGGGAGCGGCGCCGGTGTAGTCGGCGGTGCCCATGTCGTTGCGCAGCACCGTGGCGCCCTCGGGGGCCGGCTGCGCGCCGGCGCCGGTGGGCAGGCTCGTCACGGTGGTCGGCAGGTCCACGACCGTCCAGTGCCAGAAACCGGCCGGGGTGGGGGCGTCGGGGTCGAAGACGTTGAGCAGGAACGACTTCGTGGCCTCGGGGAAGCCGGACCAGGACAGCTGCGGGGACGTGCCGCCGCTCGCGTGCGCCTCGGCCATCGGCTCGCCGTCGGCGACGTCGGTGGACGTCAGCGTGAAGGACGGCACCTTCGGCAGCAGCGAGTACGGGTCGGGTGCGACGGGGCGCTCGAGGTCCATGGCCCGACCCTACGAGCCACGCCCCCACCCCGCAGCCCGCCCCCGGGGTGCACACCCCCCTGCCGTGATCTTGCACGGTTGAGCGCTCACCCGTGCAGGATCACCGCGGTGTGCTGGGTGGGGAGCGCGACGGGCCCCCGCCGCTGGGTGCGG
>NZ_JBKBCT010000108.1:0-9266 GCF_050871525.1 Kineococcus auxinigenes
GGTCGCGGCCGGCGGCCTTCGCCGCGTACAGGGCCCGGTCCGCCGCGGCCAGCAGCGACGCGGCGTCCACGCCGTCGCCGGGGTGCACGGCGGTGCCGACGGACACCGTGGGCCGCACCCGGCCACCGGGTGCGGCGACGTCGATCCGCGCGCACGCCGCGCGCAGCTGCTCGGCGCGCTGGCGGGTCGCCGCCGCGTCGGCCCCGGGCAGGAGGACGACGAACTCCTCGCCACCGGTCCGGGCGGCGGTGTCCTGCAGGCGCACCCCGCCGGCCAGGGTCCGGGCGACGGCCACCAGGACCTCGTCGCCGGTGCCGTGCCCGTGGGTGTCGTTGACGGCCTTGAACCGGTCGGCGTCCACGACGAGGACCCCCAGGCCCGTGCCGTCGCGCTCGGCGTCCGCCAGGGCGGCGGCCAGGGCGCCGTCCAGGAAGCGCCGGTTGTGCAGGCCGGTGAGCGGGTCGCGCACGGAGTCCTCCTGCAGTTGCGCGCGCAGCCGCTCCACCAGGGCCAGCTGGTCCTCCAGGCGCCGGCGGGTCTCGACCTGCTCGGTGGTGTCGCGGGCCACGACGACCCGGCCCAGCGAGCGGCCCCGGCCGTCGGCGATGGCGGTGACGCGCACGTCCAGGTGCAGGCCCGGCACGTACTCGATGCCGTAGCGGGCGTGCCCGCCGGGCAGGTCGCCCAGCGCCCGGGGGCTGAGGAACGCCGAGGCCGGCAGGCCCACGGGGTCGGGCAGGTCCGGCCGGGCCCCGGCGAGCATCGCCCGCCCTGCGGCGTTGACGTCGACGACGGCGCCCCCGTCGTCCACGACGACCACCGCGTCGGCGACGGTCTCCAGCACCGCGGCGCGCGCGACGGGCACCACGCCCAGCAGCCCCTGGCGCAGGACGGCGCGGGCGCTGACGAGCGCGGTCACCGTGAAGCACAGCGGGGTGACGTCCTGCCCGGCGAACAGGCCGGGGGCGCTGATGTTGACGACGTTGCCCACCAGCGGTGCGGCGGCGCTCGCGAGGACGCTGGTGACCTGGCGCCGGATGGCGGTGGGGGCGCGGCGCGCGGCGCGCACCAGGTGGGCGACGGCCAGGGCCAGCACCCCGTAGCACCAGGCGGTGTGCACCCAGAACAGCGGCCCGAACACCATCGAGAAGTGCGCGGGGTCCCCGACGTACCCCGTGCTGCGGAAGAACAGGTGGTGCAGGGGGTCGGTGGCGACCACCGCCAGGACGAGCGCCGGGACGCCGGTGAGCACCGCCGCCTGCCGCCGCGAGGGGCGGTGGTGCGGGTCGGCGACGGTGCGGGCCAGCAGGTACAGCCCCACCACGCACCCCAGGACGCCGGGGAAGACCGCGTAGTTGGCCCACAGGTGCACGGCCGGCGGCAGGTCCAGGTGCGCCGGCACGGTGAGGGCGGACCACAGGGCGAGCGAGGCGCACGTGCCGGCCAGCGCCGTGGCGGCGGGGGTGGCCTCGCGCCGACGCCACGCGAGGACGGCGGTGGCGGCGCTCAGGGCCGCCGAGACGGCGAACGCGACGGCCAGCAGCTCCTGCACGCCCCCCCCCGCCCCCACCGCGCGCCCCGGCGGCGCGCTCCTGCTGGAGCATCGGCCGCGGGGGGTGCGCGCTGGAGCGCGGCTGGGCCGTCCGGGTGGCTCCGGTCGTGAGGCCGGTCGCCGGACGTCAGGCGCCGGCGGCGACCACCCGGTCGCGTCCGGCGGCTTTCGCTGCGTACAGGGCGCGGTCGGCGCCCGCCAGCAGGGCCGCCGCGTCCACGCCGTCGGCCGGGTACGTCGCCACGCCGACGGAGACGGTGCGGTGCAGCCGTGCCGGGGTCCCGCCCGCGTCGTGCCCGCCCGCACCGCCGCCGCGTGCACCGGTGGGCACGGGCAGCGGCACGCCCGCGCGGGCGCACGCCGCTCGCAGCTGCCCGGCGCGCTCGAGCGCAGCGGGCCGGTCCGCGCCGGGCAGCAGGACGACGAACTCCTCGCCGCCGTAGCGCGCGGCGGTGTCGCCCGGGCGCACCTCCCGGCGGAGGGCGCCGGCCAGCGCGCGCAGCAGTTCGTCGCCGGTGCCGTGACCGTGCTCGTCGTTGACGGCCTTGAAGCGGTCGACGTCCAGCAGCAGCACGCTCAGCGGCAGGCCGTGGTCGTCGGCGTGCGCGAGGGCGGTGACCAGGGCGGTGTCGAGGTGGCGGCGGTTGTGCAGGCCGGTGAGGGGGTCGCGCAGGGACTCCTCCTGCAGCTCCGCGCGCAGGCGCTCGATGACGCCGAGCTGCTCGCGCAGGCGCTGCGCAGAGCGCACCGCGTCGCTGACGTCGTGGGCGGCCACGACGTGGCCGAGCGGCCGGCCCCGGCCGTCGGTGAGGGGGGTGACCCGCACGTCGACGTGCAGGCCGGGCAACAGCTCGACGGTCCGGCGCAGGTCACCGGTGACCGCTCCGTGCACGTCGTGCCCGAAGACGTCCAGGGCGGGCAGCCCGACGAGCTCGGCCGGCAGGTGCGGGTGCACCCGCCGGACCAGGTCGCGCCCGGCGGGGTTCACGTCCACGACGCGTCCGCCGCCGTCCACGACGACGACGGCGTCGGCGAGCGTCTCCAGCACCTGCGCCCGGGCGACGGGGACCACCTGCAGCAGTCCGCCGCGCAGGATCGCGGCCGCGTCGACGAGCCCGGCGGTCACGAAGAACAGCGGTGTCAGGTCCACGGGCCCCGACCCCTCGCCCAGCCACTGCGGGGAGGTCAGGGACAGCACGTTCCCCGCGGTCGGCAGGCAGGCGCCCACGAGGAGGAAGGTGATCTGGGTGCGCAGCACCCGCGGCGCCCGTCGCCGGGCGCGCAGGAGCGGCACGAGGCCACAGGCGCTGACCGCGTAGCTCCAGGCGGTGTGCACCCAGAACAGCGGCCCCAGCCCACCGACGACCCGCGGGGGGGTGCCCTCGACGTGGACGTCCGTGAAGAACAGGTCGTGCGGGTTCAGGGCCGCCGCCAGCAGGAGGGAGCCGCACACCGCCAGGAAGGCGACCGCGTGGGGGCGGGGCACCTGGTAGGCGGGGTCGGCGACGGACCGGTAGAGCACGTGGGTGCCGCCGCTGACGGCGTGCACGGCGGCCAGGCACACCAGGGTCGCCAGCGCCTGCACGTCGGTGTCGATCCCCGACCGGGCCGCCAGGGCCGCGAGGGCCCAGACGGTGGTGCCGGCCATGGTCGAGGCCAGCGCGGTCGCCGCCGCGGTCGCGCGGCGGTGCCGCCGGGCGAGCAGCGCGGTGACCGCGCACACGAGGGCGGACAGGGCGAACAGGGTGTCCAGCACGTCCGGCACCGCCGCCACCTCCTCCCGCCCGGCTCGGGCGCCCACCGCGCCCCCGGGGCCATCGGCGCCGGTCGGGTGGTGCTGGAGGTGGTCGTGGGCCGTCCGGGTGAGGCCGGTGCGGGAGGTGGGCCGGGGGGTCAGGCCGGCAGGGCCTGCGCGAACAGCGGCACGGCCTCGTCCAGGGCGTACCCCAGCCCCAGGGTGGTGCCGCTGGAGAAGGCCGAGACGATCGCGGCCTCGTCCAGGACGACCAGGCGCCCGTCCTGCGTGGCCGGCAGCGCCTGCACCACCGGGTCGGCGGTGATCTCCTCGGCGGACAGCCCGATGGGGAAGAGCACGACGAGGTCGGCGTCCAGCAGCGAGAGCTGCTCGGCGGACAGCGACACGGAGAAGCTGTCGGTGGGCAGGGCGGCGACGGCGGGGTTCTGCACGAACCCCAGGGACGTCATGAAGTCCACCCGGGTGTCGCCCTCGACGTAGGCGCCCCACCCGCCGGAGTAGTACGTGCCCACGGTGACGGTCCTGCCGTCGAACTGCGGGTGCGCGGCGGCCACCTCGTCGAAGCGCAGCTGCAGGGCGGAGGCCAGCTCGTCGCCCAGGTCCGCCTTGCCCAGCGCGGTGGCCACCAGGGCGAGCTGCTCCTGCCAGGAGGTGCCGTAGGGGATCGTCGTGCCCGGCGGCGGGCCGACGGTGGTGGCGATCCCGGTGAGGTTCTCGTTCTTCGCCGGGTCGTTGTCGCTGCGGGTGTTGAGGATCAGGTCCGGCTGCAGGGCGGCGACCGCCTCGTAGCTGAGCTCCAGGGTGCCGAGCTGCTCGGGGGTCCGCGTGACGAGGTCGTCGGCCCAGGGGCCCACGCCGTCGCCGCCGAAGGCGAGCCAGTCGGAGGTGCCGACGACCTGGGTGCCCAGCGCGAGGCACGTCTCGGCGTCCCCCCAGCCGAGCGCGACGACCCGCTGGGGGTCCTCGGGCAGCTCCACGGTGCCGAAGAGGGTCTCCACGGTGGTGGCGGACCCGCTGCCCGCGGTGCCCGGCGCCGCGGTGCTCGCCTCCTCACCGAGCTCCGACGAGCACGCGGTCAGAGCCGCCAGGCCGGTGATCGAGGTGCCGGTGAGGAGGGTGCGGCGCGAGGG
Organism: Kineococcus auxinigenes; assembly: GCF_050871525.1. NCBI lineage: Bacteria > Bacillati > Actinomycetota > Actinomycetes > Kineosporiales > Kineosporiaceae > Kineococcus > Kineococcus auxinigenes. The sequence continues at coordinate 4,439 of NZ_JBKBCT010000108.1, forward strand.
CAGGGACACGGGGTCTCCGATCGGGAAGGACAGGCTCACCTTGCTGCCGCCCAACCTAGTCGACCGGTCGCGGCGGGGTCGGGTGCGCGGGGGTCACAGCCACTTCCTGGCGCGGAACGCCAGGTACAGGCCCACGCACGCCGTCACGATCACCCCGAGGACCACGAAGTACCCGTACCGGGTGGACAGCTCCGGCATGTGCTCGAAGTTCATGCCGTAGATCCCGGCGATCGCCGTGGGCACCAGCGCGATCGCCGCCCAGGCGGAGATCTTGCGCATGTCCTCGTTCTGCTGCGCGCTGACGCGGTTCTGCCGCACCCCCACCTGCGTCAGCTGCGCCTGCAGGATGTCGGTGAGCAGCCGGTCGTAGCCGTCGATGGCGTCGGCGGCGCGCAGCAGGTGGTCCAGGACGTCGCGGTAGTAGGTGCGGTCGCCGTCCGCGGCGCTCCCCAGGCCGCCGTCGACGATCTGCTGCACCGGGGCCACCAGCGGCACCACGGCCCGCTTGAACTCCAGCACCTCCCGCTTGAGCTTGTAGATGCGCTCGGAGTGGTCGTCCTCCCCGCCGTCGAAGACCTTCCCCTCGATCTCCTCCACGTCGATCGCGATGGCCTCGACGGCGTCGCCGTAGCCGTCGACCACGCGGTCGAGCAGCCGGTACAGCACGTGCCCGGCGCCGTGCGGGCAGCCGTGCTCGCCGGGGTCGTCCCCGGGTCCGCGCTCCATCTCGGCGCGCACGTCGGCCACGACGCCGGACTCGCCGTGCCGCACCGTGAGCAGGAACCCGTCGCCGAGGAAGACCGCCACCTCGCTGACGGCCACCACCTCCTCGTGGTCGACGTACCGGACCGGTTTGAGGACGGCGAACGTCAGCCCCGGGTACTGCTCGAACTTGGGCCGCTGGTGGGCGGTGACGGCGTCCTCGACGGCCAGCGCCGGCAGGTCGAACAGGCGCTGCAGGCGCTGCAGGTGCCACGTGTCGGCGCCGTGCAGGCCGATCCACAGGAAGCCGCCGCCCGCGCGGGCCGCGTCCAGCGCGGCACCCGGGGCGTCCACCCGCTGCGGCAGGTACAGCTCGGACCGCACCACCGGCAGCCCCGACAGGGCGCCGGGCCCGGCGGTGCGCCCACCGGGGCCCTTCGGGTGCGGGTCACGGGCGAGCGGCTCGGGCGGCACGGGGGGACCTCCGTCGGGACGTGCGGGAACGGGTGTGCGGGACCAGTGCACCACCCGCCGCCCTCAGGCGACGGCGAAGCCCCCGTCGACCTTCAGGTCCGTGCCGTTGACCATCGCCGAGGCGTCGGAGGCGAGGAACACCACCGCGCTGCCGACCTCGGCCGGCTCGACGAACCGGCCCGCCGGGATGCGCGCCAGCATCGGCTCGCCCTTCTGCCCGCCCCACACGCGCCGGCCCATGTCGGTCATGACGACGGTGGGGCTGACGCTGTTCGCGCGCACGCCCGAGGGGCCCAGCTCCAGCGCCAGCACCTTCGTCGCCATGAGCAGCGCCGCCTTGCTGGAGGAGTAGGCGTAGTGCTCGGCCAGCGCCAGGGAGCCGGCCAGCGAGGAGACGTTGACGATGCTGCCGCGCCCGGCCGCGGCCATCGCCCGGCCCACCCGGGACCCCAGCAGCGCGGGGGCGCGCAGGCTCACCGCCATCGTGAGGTCCCACGTCGCGGCGTCCACGTCGACGGCGCGCTGCGGGTGGGAGATCCCCGCGTTGCTCACCAGGACGTCCAGGCCGCCGAACGGCACCAGGGCCTCGGCTGCCAGCCGTTCGGTGTCCTCGGCGAGGGACAGGTCGGCCAGGACGACCGCGGTGCGCACCCCGTGCCGCTGCTCCAGCGCGTGCGCCAGCTCCTCCAGCGGGGCGGCGCGGCGCCCGGACAGGACGACGTCGGCGCCGGCGGCGGCCAGCGCGTGCGCGAGGTCCGCGCCGATGCCCTGGGAGGCACCGGTGACGAGGGCGCGCCGCCCGGTCAGCGGGAGGGGGCTGGTGGTCACGGTTCCTCCTGGAGGGCGGCGAGCACCCGCGTCGCGGTGCCGGGGTCGGTGATGAGCTGGTTGAAGTGCCCGCCGCGGGCTCCCGCGACGATGCCGGGGACCTTCTCGGCGCCGTGCGCCACGGCGATCCGGGTGGGGACCCGGTGCAGGGCCTCGAACGGCACGGCCACCAGGCGGTCGGAGCCGTCGTAGGGGATCTCGCACCCGGCCGCGTCGTAGAACCGGGTGACGATGTCACCGACGGAGTCGCGCAGGGCGGTCTCCACGGCCGGCACGAACGAGGGGATGGACCGGCGCAACCGGGGTGGTGCGCCGATGCCCGTGAGGACGCAGCGCGCGGTGCGCCACAGCTCGACGAACCGCTGGAACACCGGGTCGGCGTCCAGGCTGGCCCGCAGCTCGCGGCCGGGGAACGCCGGCGCGTACAGGAACCGCGGCACCCCGCCGACGGCCGCTGCGACGCGGCGGGTGATCTCGTTGGTCTGGTACCAGGGTTCGGCCTCGTCCTGCCCGCCGACCACGGGGGCCACCAGGACGCCGGGCAGCTCGGGCAGGTCCCGGCGGGCGATCTCGTAGAGGGTGCGCCCGGAGGACACCAGCAGCACGTCGCCGGCCCGCAGGCCGGCTTCGCTCAGCGCCCGCCCCACCACGGGGGAGACGGCCTCGGCGACGTGGGCGGGCGCCGCCTCGGCGGACAGGCGCACGCGCTCCACCCCCAGGGCCAGCGCGAGCCGCCCGGCGAGCTCGGCCGGCTCGTGCTGCGGCAGGGGCGGGACCTCGATGCGCACCAGCCCGCGCTCGCGGGCGTCGCGCAGCAGGCGGCTGACCGTGGCGCGGGAGGTGCCCAGCCGCTGGGCGATCTCGGCCTGGGTGGCGTCCTGGAGGTAGTAGAGCGTGGCGGCGGTGTGGGCGAGGGACAGCGGGAAGCGGCCGGTGCCGTCGGAGGCCGCGCGTCCCCGCTCGTCGGGCGTGCTCTGGACCACGGTGATCGCCTCCTCGCGCTCCTGCCGCGCCGTGCACGTGCTGTGCACAGGTGTGCTGGACAAGTGTGCCGCACGGTCGTACGGTTCCGCCAGGCGCTGGGCGCGCGGGCGGGGAACCCGGGCGCCGGTCCCGGCACGGTCCCACCGGTCGACGAGCCCCCCGCCGCGCAGCGGGAGGTGCTGCGGAGGAGCAGGCGATGACGAGCACGATGCGGGCCGTCGTGGTGCACGGCCCCGGGGACTACCGCCTGGAGCAGGTGCCGGTGCCCACCCCCGGCCCCGGCGAGGCGCTGCTGAAGGTCGAGGCCGTGGGGATCTGCGCCTCCGACCTGAAGTGCTACCACGGTGCGGCGAAGTTCTGGGGCGACGAGAACCGCCCCGCGTGGACCGAGACCGGCGTCATCCCCGGCCACGAGTTCGCCGGGCGGATCGTGCAGATCGACGCCGAGGCCACGAAGCGCTGGGGCGTGGTCGAGGGCGACCGCGTGGTCGCCGAGCAGATCGTGCCGTGCTGGGACTGCCGGTACTGCAACCGCGGCGATTACCACATGTGCCAGCCGCACGACATGTTCGGCTTCAAGCGCCGCACGCCCGGGGCGATGGCGGAGTACCTCGTCCTGCCGGTGGAGGCCCTGGTCCACGAGGCGCCCTCCGACCTGCCCCCGTGGCAGGTCGCGTACGCCGAGCCGCTGTCGTGCGCGCTGCACGCGGTGGAGCGCGCGGACATCCGCTTCGGCGACACCGTCGTGGTCGCCGGGTGCGGCCCCATCGGCCTGGGCATGATCGCGGGTGCGGCGGCGAAGTTCCCCCAGCGCGTCATCGCGCTGGACGCCCTGCCGCACAAGCTGGAACTGGCGAGGAAGTGCGGCGCCGACGTCGCGTTGAACATCACCGAGGTGGACGTGGTGCAGGCCGTGAAGGACCTCACCGGCGGCTACGGCGCCGACGTCTACATCGAGGGCACCGGCCACCCCTCCGCGGTCCCGCAGGGCCTGAACCTGCTGCGCAAGCTGGGCACGTTCGTGGAGTACAGCGTGTTCAAGGACCCGGTGAGCGTGGACTGGTCGATCATCAGCGACGACAAGGAGCTCAACGTCCTCGGCGCGCACCTCGGTCAGAACACCTGGCCGGCGGCGCTGCGCCTGATCGGGTCCGGGCGCCTGCCGATGGACGAGATCTGCTCGCACCAGCTGCCGCTGGAGGAGTTCCAGCAGGGCCTGGACCTGGTCGCCGACTCGGCGAACTCGGTCAAGGTCTCGCTCGTCCCCTGACCACCCCCGCCTTCCGCTTCACCCCTGACCACCGCACCTGAGGGAGTTCTGCAGCAGTGACCAAGATCTTCGGGGACCCGTCCTCGTTCGTCGACGAGTCCGTCGCCGGTTTCGTGGACGTCTACTCCCGCTTCGTGCAGCCGGTGCCGCACGGGGTGATCCGCTCGACCGCCACCCCTGAGGGCAAGGTCGCGGTGATCGCCGGGGGTGGCTCGGGGCACTACCCGGCCTTCGCCGGCTACGTCGGGCCGGGACTTGCCGATGCCGCGGTGTGCGGCAACGTGTTCGCCTCGCCCTCCACGCGCTGGGTGTACGACGTGGCCAAGGCCGCCAACCGCGGTGGTGGGGTGGTGCTGGGCTTCGGCAACTACGCCGGGGACATCCTCAACTTCGGCCTGGCCGCCGAGCGGTTGCGCGCCGAGGGCATCCGCGCGGAGCTGCTCGTGGTCACCGACGACGTGGCCAGCGAGGGGCAGGGCGCGAACGGGGATCGCCGCGGCATCGCCGGTGACGTGGTCGCCTTCAAGATCGCCGGTGCGGCCGCCGAGGCCGGGTACGACTTCGACGCGG
>NZ_JBKBCT010000109.1:0-8971 GCF_050871525.1 Kineococcus auxinigenes
CCCACACCCACACCCCCCACGCAGCGCCCCCCCCCCCCCCCCCCCCCCCCCCCCCCCCCCCCCCCCCCCCCCCCCCCCCCCCCCCCCACGCCCTGGCCCGCGAGCACCCGCTCGTGCAGTGCCTGACGAACTCCGTGGTCACGACCATCACCGCCAACGCGCTGCTCGCCGCGGGTGCCGCACCGGCGATGGTCGACAACCCCCGCGAGGCCGCCGAGTTCGCACGGGTGGCCTCCGCGGTGCTCGTGAACGTCGGCACCCTCGACGACGAGCGCGCCCGCGCCATGGCGCTGGCCGCCGCCTCTGCCCGCGCCGCGGGAACCCCGTGGGTGCTCGACCCCGTCGCCGTCGGCGGCCTGGAGTTCCGCACCCGCACCGCCCGCGAACTGCTCCAGCACGCGCCCGACGTCGTGCGCGGCAACGCCTCCGAGGTGATGGGCCTGGAGGGTTCCGGGGCCGGCGGGCGGGGGGTCGACTCCACCTCCCCGGCCGAGGGCGCCCTGGCCGCCGCGCACCGGCTCTCCGAGCGCACCGGCGGGGTGGTCGCGGTCTCCGGGGAGGTGGACGTCCTCGTGCACGGCGAGCGCGTCGTGCGGGTCCACGGCGGTTCACCGCTGCTGACCCGTACCACCGGGGCAGGGTGCTCGCTGGGCGCCCTCGTCGCCGCGTGCGCCGCCGTCACCGACGACCCGCTGCTGGCCGCGGTCACCGCCCACGCCCACGTCGCCCTGGCCGCCGAGCGGGCCGCGGCGCGCAGCAGCGGGCCGGGGGGTTTCGCGATCTCCTGGATCGACGAGCTGGACGCCGTGGACGCCGCCGCCCTGCGCGCGGACCTGACCGGTCCCGGGCGGCTGTCGTGAACGCGCGCCGGGGTTTCGACCCCGTCCCGTACCTCGTCACCGACACCGCGGCCTGCGGGTCCCGCGGGGTCCCGGCCGTGGTCCGCGAGGCGGTCGCCGGCGGCGCCGGTGCGGTGCAGGTGCGCGGCAAGGGTTCCAGCGACAGGGAACTGCTCGCCCTGGTGCGCGCCGTGCGGGAGGCGCTGCGCGGCACCGGTGTCCCGGTGCTCGTGAACGACGCCGTGGACGTCGCGCTGGTCGCTGGCGCGGACGGGGTGCACCTGGGGCAGTCCGACCTGCCCGCCGAGGACGTGCGCCGCCTCGTCGGCCCGGACCTGCTCGTCGGCCTGTCGGTGTCCACCGCCGAGCAGGCGCGGGCCGTGCCCGCCGGGGTCGTCGACCACCTCGGCGTCGGCCCCGTGCGCGCCACCGCCACCAAACCCGACGCCGCCGCGCCGCTCGGCCCGGACGGGGTTCGCGCCGTCGTCGCCGCCGCCGGCGGGACCCCGTGCGTGGCGATCGGCGGGATCTCCGCGGCGAACCTGCACGAGCTGCGCGGCACCGGCGTCGCCGGGTTCTGCGTCGTGTCCGCGGTCTGCGCGGCACCGGACCCGCGCGCCGCCGCCGCCGAACTGCGCGCGCGCTGGCACGGCCCGGCGGGGGGAGGGCGGTGAGCGCCCGCGTCGCCCTCACCGTCGCCGGCAGCGACCCCAGCGGCGGGGCGGGCGTCCAGGCGGACCTGAAGACCTTCGCCGCCCTGGGCGCGTACGGCACCGCGGTCCTGACCGCGTTGACGGCGCAGAGCACCCGGGGGGTCCGCGGCGTGCACGTCGTGCCCGCGGAGTTCGTCCGCCACCAGCTGGAGGTCCTGCTCGACGACGTGCAGGTGCACGCCGTCAAGACCGGGATGCTCGCCGACGCCGGGATCACCCGCGCGGTGGCGGACGTGCTCGGGAGCCGCCGGCGCGGGCCGCTGGTGGTGGACCCGGTGATGGTGGCGACCAGCGGCGACCGGCTGCTGGACGCCTCCGCGGTGGACGCCGTGCGCGACGACCTGCTGCCGCTGGCGGACCTCGTCACCCCGAACGTGCCCGAGGCCGCCGTGCTCCTCGGTGGTGCGCCCGCCCGCGGGGTGGACGAGGCCGTGCAGCAGGCCGAGGAGCTGCTGCGCCGCAGCGGGAGTGCCGTGCTGCTCAAGGGCGGCCACCTCGACGGCGACGACAGCGTCGACGTCCTCGCCGAACCCGGCGCGACGCACCTGCTGCGGCGCCCGCGGCTGAGGACCGCGAACACCCACGGCACCGGCTGCACGCTCTCCGCCGCCGTCGCCGCGATCGCCGCGCGCGGCGCCAGCCGCCCGGCGAGCTGGCGGCCCGTCGTGGAGGAGGCGCGCGACTACCTGCACGGCGCCCTGGCCGCCGCCGACGCGCTGGGCGTCGGCACGGGCAACGGCCCGCTGGACCACTCCTTCGCCCACCGGGAGGGCTCGTGAACCCCACCGACCGCTCCACCGACCGCTCCACCGACCGCTCCACCGACCGCTCCACCGACCGCTTCACCGACGAGGCGTGGGCGCGCACCGCGCACCTGCGCGCCGCCGTCGACGACTGCCGGTTCCTGCGCGAGCTCGGCGACGGCACCCTCGACCCCGCCGTGTTCCGGCACTACCTCGAGCAGGACGAGGTCTACCTCGCCGGGTACGGGCGGGCGCTGTCGCTGCTGGCCGCACGGGCCCCGGACACGGCCGCCGCGGCGTTCTGGGCGTCCTCCGCGCACGGCGCGTCGGTGGTGGAGACCGCCCTGCACGGCGACCTGCTCGGCTCCGGGGCCCTGCCGCCGGCGAGCTGCCCGGTGCACGCCTCGCCCACCACGCTCGGGTACGTCTCGTACCTGGTGGCGACGGCGGCCACGGCGCCGTACCCGGTGGCCGCAGCGGCGGTCCTGCCGTGCTTCTGGGTGTACGCCGACGTGGCGCGCCGCCTGGCGCGTTCCGCGGCGGCGGTGCTCGGCGCCGGCGCGGAACACCCCTACGCCCGCTGGATCGCCGCCTACGACGCGGACGACTTCCACGCCTCGGTGGCCACCGCGCGGCGCCTGGTGGACCGGGCGGCCGCGGGGCTCGAGGACGTCGAGCCCCTGCACGAGGCGTTCGCCACCGCCACCCGCTACGAGTTCCTGTTCTGGGAGACCGCCCTGCACCGCGAGGACTGGCCGCTGCCGCTGGCAGGGGGCTGACGCCCGGCTGGGACGATGGTGCCGATGCAGAGCACGCCGCGCACCACCTCCGCTCCCGCCCCGGCCGCGACGGGCGCCGTCCGCGACCCCTCCCTGGACCTGCTGCGCTCGGCGGCGCTCGCCCGCGTCCTGCTGTGGCACGCCCTGGCGTGGGCGTGGCTGAGCTGGGTGTTCCCCGCGATGCCGGTGATGTTCTTCCTCGCCGGCTCGCTGCTCGCCGCCGGCAGCGCCCGGCGACCGTGGTGGCGCACCGCGCTGCGCCGCGCGCGCCGGCTGCTCGTGCCGTTCTGGGCGTTCGGTGCCGTGGTGCTGGCCACCACCGCGCTCACCGCGTGGCGCGGCGGCAGCGGCGCACGCCAGGCCCTGGCGGGGCTGGCGGACGGTGGCGGGCTGCTGCGCTGGCTGCTGCCCCTGGTGCCCCCGGAGGGCGCCGACGGGCAGCAGGGCTGGCTGACCAGCCACCTCTGGTACGTCTCCGACTACCTGTGGTTGCTGGTGCTGGCGCCGCTGCTGCTGCGCTGCGCGCGCCGCCCCGCCGCCGTCCTCGCCGCCGCCCTGGCCGGTCTGGCCGTCCTGGAGCTGGGGCCGCTGGCCGGTCTGCCCACCCTCAGCGGTGCGCCGCGCACCGCGCTCGGCGACCTGCTCTGCTACGGCTCGTTCGCCGTGCTGGGTGCCGCGTGGGCCCGCCGCGGCGGGCCGACCGCAGGACCGCGCACGGCCCGCGGCAGGGCGGCCGCGGTCGCGGTCGGCGCCACCGCGCTCGCCGCCGCCGCCGCGCTGACCCGCGTCGTGCCGCTGGAGCGCGGTTCGCTGAACTCCTCCTGGCTGTTGCTGGCGCTCGCCGCCCTCGGCTGGCTCGCCCTGCTGGCCGCCGTCGCCGGCCCGCTGCGGCGGGCCTCCGCCCGCCCCCGCGTCGCCGCCGCCACCCGCGCCGTCACCGCCCGCGCCGTCACCGTGTACCTGTGGCACCCCGCGGCGATCGTGCTGGCCAAGACGGCCCTGGACGCGTTCGCCCCCGGCGCCCGCCAGCTCACCGCCGTCCCGGTCGTGCTGCTGCTGTCTGTGGCCGGCACCGCCGCGGCCGTGCTGTGCCTGGGGTGGCTGGAGGACCTCGCCGCCGGCCGTCCCGCGCGCTGGTGGCCCACCGCCGGTGCGCAGGAGCTGGACGCGCGCGGTGTCCTGGCCGCGGCCGGTGCGAGCACCGTCCCGGTGGCGGCCGGCTGCGCGGCGCTGACCGTGGCGCTGACCGGGGGGCTCAGCCCCTCGCTGCTCGCCATCCCCGGCCCCTCCGACCGCAGCGCCCTGGGACGCTCCGCCTTCGAGCGCGTGGAGGACCCCGCCGAGGTGCTGGCCGTGCGGGCCGAGCCGCTGGCCGAGCTGCCCGCCGAGGACCTGCAGCGCACCCTCGACGAGTGGATCGCCGCCACCGACGGCATCGACGCCGCCAGCGTCGGCGTCGCCTCCGGGGCCGCCACCTGGGACGTCGTGTGGGAGGGCACCACCAGCGTCGCGCTGGGCGAGGGCCTGCCCGCCGGCCAGGAGGTGCGCGCCGCGTCGCTGACCAAGAGCGTCACCGCCGCCCTGGTGCTGCAGGAGGCCGCTGCGGGCTCCCTCGACCTCGACGCGCCCGTGCCCGACCTGCCCGGCGTCGCCCCCCTCGCCGACCCGGCCACCGCGGCCACCGTCACGCCCCGCCTGCTGCTGCAGCACGCCGCCGGCGTGGCGGACTACGCCGACGCGCCCGGCTACGACCCCGAGCGCTTCTACGAGCCGGCCGAGCTGGTCTCCCTCGCCACGAGCCGACCGCTGCTGTTCGCGCCCGGCGCCGACGTCGCCTACTCCAACGCCGGGTTCCTGTGGCTGGGGCAGTTCCTGGAGCACGTCACCGCCCGCTCCTACGCCGACCTCGTCGCCGAGCGCGTCGCCGCCCCGCTGGGCCTGTCCACCCTGCACGTCGACGAGACCGCCCTGCCCGGCTGGGTCGGGTCCTCCTCCGGCGGCGTGGTCGCCTCGCCCGGCGACCTGGCCCGCTGGCAGGGGGCGCTGCTGTCCTCCGACCTCGTGCTCGACGCAGAGGGCCGCCGGCAGCTGACCGACCTCGCCGAGCGCGGCGTCGGTCTGGGCACCTGGCCGTTCTGCCCGTGCGGCACGGACGAGCAGGGTCGTCCGTGGGCCGGGGCGTGGGGGCAGACGATCGCCGCCGGGGGGGCGTTCACCCGTCCCGCCGAGCGCGTGGCGGTGATGGTGCACCTGCAGCCGGAGGGCGAGCGCGCCCTGGAGACGGCGCCGTTCCTGGCCCGCGCCCTGTTCGAGGCGCTGCCGGTGCCGCAGGCCCCCACCCCCTGACCACCCGGGAGTGAGAGTGATCACGGCGGCTCGCGCCGGGGGGTGCGGGACGCCCGTCCGTGCGAGGCTCGGGCGGGGTCGGCGACCACCGGGGTCGCCGGCGCGGTGAGGGGAGCGCGCGGTGTCCACCGGGGAGTCCAGCGGCAACGGGTCCGTCGTCGTCGTCAACTGCGGCAGCTCCTCCGTGAAGCTGGCGCTGGTCGACCCCGTCACGGGGGAGCGGTCGCTGTCCTGCCTGGGCGAGCGCCTCGGCACCCCCGACGCCGTCGTGCACTTCAAGACCGCCGAGGGCACCCGCACCATCACCCCCGCCGCCACCACCCACCGCGGAGCCCTCGCACACGTCCTGCAGCGCCTGCTGGACATGGACCTGCCGCCGCTGCTGGGCGTGGGGCACCGCGTCGTGCAGGGCGGCAAGCGCTTCCGCTCCTCGGTGCGCATCGACGACCACGTCCTGGCCGACATCTCCGACCTGTCTGCGCTGGCCCCCCTGCACAACCCCGCCAACGTCGCCGGCATCGAGGCCGCCCGGGCGGTGCTGCCCGACCTGGACCACGTCGCCGTCTTCGACACCGCGTTCCACCAGACGATGCCCGAGCACGCCTACCGCTACGCCGTCCCGGCGCGCTGGTACGAGGAGTTCGGCGTGCGCCGCTACGGCATGCACGGCACCAGCCACCGCTTCGTCAGCGCCCGCGCCGCCGAGGTGCTGCAGCGCGAGACCGGCGCCGACCCGCGCACCCTCAAGCTCGTCGTCGCCCACCTGGGCAACGGGTGCAGCGCCACCGCCGTCCTCGGCGGGCGCTCGGTGGACACCACGATGGGCCTGACCCCCCTGGAGGGCCTGGTCATGGGCACCCGCTCCGGGGACCTGGACCCGGCCGTGCTGGAACTGGTGGCCGAGCGCACCGGCGCGAGCACCGCCGAGATCGTGAACCAGCTGAACAAGGAGTCCGGGCTGCTGGCGCTGTCGGGGCTGTCCAACGACGTGCGAACCCTGGAGGAGAAGGCCGCCCAGGGGCACGCCGGCGCCCGGCTGGCCCTGGAGGTGTTCACCTACCGCGCCGCCAAGCACGTCGCCGCCCTCACCGTCGCCCTGGGCGGCCTGGACGCCCTGGTGCTCACCGGTGGCATCGGGGAGAACGGCGCGGCCTTCCGCTCCACCCTGCTGGCTCGCCTCGGGCACCTCGGGCTCGTGGAGGACCCCGCCGCGAACGCCGAGCACGGCCGCTCCTCGACCCCCACCGGGCGCATCACCCGCGAGCGCCCCGACGGTGAGCACGGGCCGCTGGCGATGGTCGTGCCCACCGACGAGGAACTGCTCATCGCCCGCGACACCGCGGCGCTCGTCGAGCACCGCTGAGGACCCCCCGCCGGCCACCACCGACCCGAGAGGAGCGCGCGGTGCCCCGCACCCTGCTCGTCGTCCCCACCGGCCACGGCGCCGGCCTGACCTCCACCTGCCTGGGCCTGCTGCGGGCGCTGGACGCCCGCGGCGTGCGGGTCGGGTTCCACAAGCCCCTGGCCCAGCCCGCCCGCGACGGCGGCCCCGACCGCTCCGTGGCCCTGGCGCGGCTGACGACGAACCTCTCCGTCGCCGACCCCATCCCCGCCGCGCGGGTGGTGGAGCGCCTCAGCCGCGGGGAGGTCGACGACCTCATGGAGGAGGTCGTGGCCGCCGCCGAGGGGGTGCTGGCCACCCACGACGTCGTCGTCGTCGAAGGGCTGGCGCCCTCGGCCGACCAGGTGTTCTCCGGGCGCGTGAACACCGCGCTGGCCACCGCCCTGGACGCCGACGTGCTGCTCGTCGGCTCCGCCGGCCCCGACGGCAGCGACCCCGGCGCTCCCGAGCGCATCGCCGAGGACATGGCCGTCACCGCCGGCACCTACCGGGCGGGGGAGGCGCTGCGCGTCGTGGGCGGCGTCGTCTCGCGCTGGCCCGTGCCGGAGGACCCCGAGGTCGCCGTCTCCCGCGTCGCGGCGCTGCGCGGGGCGCTGGACCACCACGGCGTCCCCCTGGTGGCGGCCGTGCCGTACCGCACGGACCTGACCTGGCCGCGGGTGCGCGACCTCGTGCGCGCCCTCGACGTCGACGTCGTCACCCACGGCGACCAGCAGCGGCGCATCAAGGAGGTCGTGGTCGCCGCCCAGGCCGTGCCCGGGATGCTGCCGCTGCTGCGCGAGGGCCGCCTGATCCTCGTGCCGGGCGACCGCCACGACGTCGTCATGGCCACCTGCCTGGCGGCGCTGAACGGCACCCGGCTGGCGGGGCTGCTGCTGACCGCGGGCGTCGGCATGGACGAGCGGGTCGCCGACCTCACCCACGCGGCGGCCGCCACCGGCCTGCCCATCCTGCGCACCGACCGCAGCACCTACGCCACCGCCACCGCCGTGAACCGGGTGGACCCGGACGTGCCGGCCGACGACGCCGAGCGCGCCCACGCCGTGACCGCCGCCGTCGCCGACGCGCTGGACCCGGCGTGGCTGGCGGGGCTCCCCACCTCGGCGCACGCCCCGCGGCTGTCGCCCGCCGCGTTCCGGCGCCGCCTGACCACCCTGGCCGCCGAGCGGCGCCAGCGCATCGTGCTGCCGGAGGGCACCGAGCCGCGCACCGTGCAGGCGGCCGCGATCTGCGCGCAGCGGGGCATCGCCCGGCCCGTGCTGCTGGCCTCCCCCGACGAGGTGGCCTCCGTGGCGGCGGGCCTGGGGCTGACCCTCCCCGAGGGCGTGGAGGTCCTGGACCCCGCGGACCTGGTGGAGCGCTACGTGGACGTGCTCGTGCAGGCCCGCAAGCACAAGGGGATGCAGCCGGACGTCGCGCGCGACTCCCTGGCCGACCCGATCTGGCTGGGCACCACGATGCTCGCCGCCGGCGACGTCGACGGGCTGGTGGCCGGTGCGGTGCACACCACCGCGGCCACGGTCCGCCCCGCGCTGCAGGTGATCCGCACCAAGCCGGGCGCGAAGCTGGTCTCCAGCGTGTTCTTCATGTGCCTGCCCGACGACGTCGTCATCTACGGCGACTGCGCCGTCAACCCCGACCCGAACGCCGAGGAGCTGGCGGACATCGCCCTGCAGTCGGCGGCGTCGGCGCGCGCGTTCGGCATCGAGCCGCGGGTGGCGATGATCAGCTTCTCCACGGGGTCGTCGGGTTCGGGTTCGGCGGTGGACAAGGTCGCCGAGGCCACCCGCATCGCGCGGGAGCGCGAGCCGGACCTCGTCATCGACGGGCCGCTGCAGTACGACGCCGCCGCGGTGGCCTCGGTGGCGCGGGCGAAGGCGCCGGGCTCGCCGGTGGCGGGGCGCGCCACGGTGTTCGTCTTCCCCGACCTGAACACCGGCAACACCACGTACAAGGCGGTGCAGCGCAACGCGGGCGTCATCTCCGTGGGCCCGATGCTGCAGGGTCTGGCCAAGCCGGTGAACGACCTCTCGCGCGGGGCGCTGGTCGACGACATCGTCTACACGATCGCGCTGACCGCCATCCAGGCGTCCCAGGGCTGATGCCCCGCCCCCGCCCCGCGGTGGTCGAGGAAGTCGCGACTTCCTCG
>NZ_JBKBCT010000010.1:0-72474 GCF_050871525.1 Kineococcus auxinigenes
GGGGCGGGCGCCCCCCGGGGGGGGGGGCGGGGGTGGGGGCCTGGGGGGGGTGGGGGGGCGCGGGCGGGGGGGGGGGGGTGTGGGGGGTGGCGGTGGCGGGGGGGAGGGGGGGGGCGGGGGCCCCTCGTCTCGTGATCGCGTCACGTCGCACGTCCGGTGGCTCCGGTCCTACTCTGCGTGCAGGTCGCGGCACGACGAGGAGGACGGATGAACACGTCCGGGGGTCTTTCCGGCACTGCGCAGGGCATCGTCGCCGCCGTGGCGGTGGTGTCGGTCGCCGCGCTGGTCGCGGCGTGGGTGTTCCGCCGCCAGGTGCTGGTGGCCGGTGAGGGCACCGAGCGGATGCGCGCCATCGCCGGCGCCGTCCAGGCCGGGGCCGCCGCCTACCTGCGGCGGCAGTTCCGCACCCTGGCGTGGTTCGCCCTCGCCGTGGTGCTGCTGCTGCTGGCGCTGCCGGCGGACGGCTGGGACCTGCGCGCGGCCCGCAGCGTCGCCTTCCTCGTGGGGGCGGTGTTCTCCGCGGCGATCGGCTACCTCGGCATGTCGCTGGCGGTGCGCGCGAACGTGCGCGTGGCGGCCGCGGCCCGCGAGGGCGCCGGCGGGCGCGAAGCCGGCATGCGCCTGGCGTTCCGCACCGGCGGCGTGGTCGGGATGACGACCGTGGGCCTGGGCCTGCTGGGCGCCTCGGTGGCGGTGCTGGTGTACGAGGACGACGCCCCCACGGTGCTGGAGGGCTTCGGTTTCGGCGCGGCGCTGCTGGCGATGTTCATGCGCGTGGGCGGTGGCATCTTCACCAAGGCCGCCGACGTCGGCGCCGACCTGGTCGGCAAGATCGAGCAGGGCATCCCCGAGGACGACCCGCGCAACCCCGCCACCATCGCCGACAACGTCGGCGACAACGTCGGCGACTGCGCCGGCATGGCCGCGGACCTGTTCGAGTCGTACGCGGTGACGATCGTCGCCGCGGTCATCCTGGGCCGCACCGCCATCGGCGAGGAGGGCCTGGTCCTGCCGCTGCTGGTGCCGGCCATCGGGGCGATCACCGCGGCCCTGGGCGTGCTGCTGGTGCGTGCCAAGCCGGGCGTCAGCGGCCTGACGAGCATCCAGAACGGCTTCTACCTCTCGGCCGCGGTGGCGCTGGTGGGCACGGCGATCGCCTCCTTCGCGTACCTGCCGGCCACGTTCGCCGGGTTCGCCGGCGCGGACGCGTCGGTGGGGGTGCTGGAGGGCGACCCGCGGCTGGTGGCGCTCAGCGCCGTGTTCCTGGGGATCCTGCTGGCCGTCCTGATCCTGTGGATCACCGGCTACTACACGGGCACCGAGTCCCGCCCCACCCGCGACGTGGCGGGGGCGTCGCTGACCGGCCCGGCCACGGTCGTGCTCAGCGGCATCGGCCTGGGGCTGCAGTCGGCGGTCTACACGACACTGGTCATCGCCGGTGCGGTGTACTTCGCGTTCCTGCTGGCCGGCGGGATCCTGCCGCTGGCGATGTTCCTCATCGCCCTGGCCGGGTGCGGGCTCCTGACGACCGTCGGGGTCATCGTGGCGATGGACACCTTCGGCCCGGTCAGCGACAACGCCCAGGGCATCGCGGAGATGAGCGGCGACGTCGACGAGGACGGTGCCGCCGTGCTCACCGAGCTGGACGCGGTGGGCAACACCACCAAGGCCGTCACCAAGGGCATCGCGATCGCCACGGCGGTGCTGGCGGCGACCGCGCTGTTCGGCTCCTACCAGGAGGCGGTGAGCAGCCGCATCAACGAGGTCGTGACGGGCATCGAGGCGCCCTCGCAGTACCTGCAGCGCACCATCGGGGACTTCTCCGTCTCCACGCCCACGACGCTGGTCGGGGTGCTGCTGGGCGCGGCGGTGGTGTTCCTGTTCTCCGGCCTGGCGGTGGACGCGGTGGGCCGCTCCGCCGGCGCCGTGGTGCTGGAGGTGCGCCGGCAGTTCGCCGAGCACCCCGGGATCATGGAGGGCACCGAGGAGCCCGACCACGGCCGGGTGGTGGACCTGTGCACCCGCGACGCGCTGCGCGAGCTGGCCACGCCGGGTCTGCTGGCGGCGTTCGCGCCCATCGCGGTCGGCTTCGGCCTGGGCGTGGCTCCGCTGGCCGGGTTCCTGGGCGGGGCGATCGCCGCGGGCGTCCTCATGGCGGTGTTCCTGTCGAACTCCGGCGGGTCGTGGGACAACGCCAAGAAGCTCGTCGAGGACGGCGTGCACGGCGGCAAGGGTTCCGAGGCGCACGCCGCCACGGTCATCGGCGACACGGTGGGCGACCCGTTCAAGGACACCGCCGGCCCGGCCATCAACCCGCTCATCAAGGTGATGAACCTGGTGGCGCTGCTGGTGGCGCCGGCCGTGGTGTCCCTCAGCCTGGGGGAGGGGGCGAACCCGTGGCTGCGCTACGGCATCGCCGCGGCGGCCGCGGTCGTCATCGTGGTCGCCGTGGTCGCCAGCCGGAACCGGAAGGTGGACGCGGCCGCGCCCACGGGGGGCGTGGACGTCCGCGAGGAGCAGGGGCTGGACCTGGGCAAGCCGTGAGCGCTGGCACGATCGGGGCGTGAACCCCCTCGAACTGCTGTCCGGACTGCGCGAGGACCTCGCCGGCGCCGGCTACACCGTCGACGGCGTGGGCGAGCTCGTCGGGGACGTCGCCTCGGCCGCCCTGGACCGCGAGCAGCCGCTGCCGGCGCTGCGGGCCACGGAGGGCTCGCGCGAGCCGGCGGCGGTGCTGCTGCGCTGCTGCACGCTGGGGCGCGCGGTCACCCGCGGCGAGCTGGACGCGGCCCTGCCGCGCACCGGGACCGCCGGGGCGGTGGCGCTGGGCCTGGTGGCCGCGGCCGGTGAGCAGTCGGGCGACGAGGTGCGCCCGCTGGTGGACCTGCGCCCCTACGAGGTCGACGACGCCGCGGGCGCGGCGTCGTGGTGGCTGGTCAGCGACCTCGGCGAGCTGGCCACGGGCGAGGCGCTGCGCTCGGACCACGTGCTGGGCGTGGGCGGGGCGTCGCTGACGCTGGCCTCGGCGACGGTGCGCACGCCCGTGGACCGGGTGCTGGACGTGGGCACCGGCTGCGGGGTCCAGGCGCTGCACGCCTCCCGGCACGCGCGCCGGGTGGTGGCCACCGACACCTCCGAGCGGGCCCTGGACCTGGCGGCGGTGAACGCCGCCCTGAACGGGGTGCGCCTGGACCTGCGGCACGGCTCGCTGCTGGATCCGGTCGCCGAGGGGGAGCGCTTCGACCTGGTGGTGTCCAACCCGCCGTTCGTCATCACCCCGCGCCGGCCGGGGGTGCCGCAGTACGAGTACCGCGACGGCGGCATGCCCGGGGACTCGCTGGTGGCGCGCCTGGTCGGCGGGGTCGGCGACGTGCTGGCGCCGGGCGGGGTGGCGCAGCTGCTGGGCAACTGGGAGCTGCGCGACGGCGAGCACTGGTCGCAGCGCCTGGAGTCGTGGCTGGAGGGCACCGGCCTGGACGCGTGGGTGGTGCAGCGCGAGGTCGCCGACCCGGCCCTGTACGCCGAGACGTGGATCCGCGACGGCGGGCAGAAGCCCGGGCCGGTCTTCGACGAGCTGTACGCGGCGTGGCTGGACGACTTCGCCGACCGCGGTGTCACGGGGGTGGGCTTCGGCGTGGTGACGCTGCGCCGCCCGTCTCGCGAGGGCGTGCCGCTGCGCCGCTTCGAGGAGGTGCTGTCCACCCTGAGCGACCCGCTGGGCGGGGTGCTCGCCGCCGGTCTGGCCGCGCACGACCGCCTGGTGGAGCTGGACGACGAGGCGCTGGCCGGCACGGCGCTGCGCGTGGCGCCGGACGTCACCGACGAGCGCTACCACGCCCCCGGGGACCCGGACCCGCGCGTGGTGCTGCTGCGCCAGGGCGGCGGGCTGCGCCGCGCGGTGCAGGCCGACGGCGACCTGGCGGGCCTGGTGGGGGCGTGCGACGGGGAGCTGACGGTGGGGCAGATCGCCGCGGGGCTGGCGGTGCTGCTGGAGGAGGACGCGGCCGGGCTGCGGGCGCGGCTGCTGCCGCGCGTGCGCCGCCTCGTCGAGGACGGTCTCCTCCTGCTGCCCTGACCCCACCCCTCCCGCCCCCGCTCGACCCCCGCCGTGATCTTGCACGGTCGAGGGTTCAACCGTGCAAGATCACGGCTGGGGTGGGCGGTGGGCCGGGGGAGGGTGGGCGACGCGGGATCCACGGGGCGGCGCGGCGCCGGTTGCACACCGCTGCACCGCCCGTGACACATTGAAGGAGCCCCGCGTGCGACAGTGCGGGGCGGGTGCGCGCCGGCCGGGAGCCGAGCGGACGCACCACGGCGGTCACCGACCGCGACGCGATCGACGTGGAGAGGCAGGACCAGTGGCGGGGAAGTCGAAGGCGGCGGGGAGCGGTGACGGGCTGCGCCGTCTGGTGATCGTGGAGTCGGCCAGCAAGATCGACAAGATCTCGACCTACCTCGGCCCCGGGTACCAGGTGGAGGCCAGCTTCGGCCACATCCGGGACCTCCCCCAGCCCTCGCAGCTGCCCGAGGACGTCAAGAAGGGCTCCTTCGGCAAGTTCGCCGTGGACGTCGACAACGGCTTCGAGCCGTACTACGTCGTCGACGACGACAAGAAGAAGAAGGTCGCCGAGCTCAAGCGCGCCCTCAAGGAGGCCGACGAGCTCATCCTCGCCACCGACCGCGACCGCGAGGGCGAGGCCATCGCCTGGCACCTGGTGCAGGCGCTGGAACCGCGCGTGCCGTACCGGCGGATGGTCTTCGGTGAGATCACCCGCGAGGCGATCCAGCAGGCCGTGCAGGAGCTGCGCGACATCGACGACCGGCTCGTCGACGCCCAGGAGACCCGCCGCATCCTGGACCGCATCTACGGCTACGAGCTGTCCCCGGTGCTGTGGCGCAAGATCCGCCCGAAGCTGTCGGCGGGCCGCGTCCAGTCCGTCGCCACGCGCCTGTGCGTCGAGCGCGAGCGCGAGCGCATGGCGTTCCGCGCCGCCGGGTACGCCGACGTCACCGGCCGGTTCACCCCCGGTGGCGAGGAGAGCGCGTTCGGCGCGCGCCTGGTCGCCCTCGACGGCCACCGCGTCGCCACCGGCCGCGACTTCGACGACTCCGGGCAGCTGAAGCCCGCCGCGGTGCGCGACGGCGTGGCGCACCTCGACGTCGCCGCCGCCGAGTCCCTGGCGCGCGCCCTGGACGACGCCGCGTTCGCGGTGCGCAGCGTCGAGGAGAAGCCGTACAGCCGCCGTCCCGCGGCGCCGTTCATCACCTCCTCGCTGCAGCAGGAGGCCTCCCGCAAGCTGCGCCTGAACGCGCGGCAGGCGATGCGCGTGGCGCAGGGCCTGTACGAGCGCGGCTACATCACCTACATGCGAACCGACTCCATCCAGCTGTCGGCGCAGGCGCTGAACGCGGCGCGCAGCCAGGCGCGGGAGCTGTACGGGCCCGAGTACGTCCCGGACTCCCCGCGCGTGTACGCCTCGAAGACGAAGAACGCGCAGGAGGCGCACGAGGCGATCCGCCCCGCCGGGGAGGTCTTCCGCACGCCCGCGCAGGTCTCCGGCGAGCTGCGCGGCGACGACTTCCGCCTGTACGACCTCATCTGGAAGCGCACCGTCGCCTCGCAGATGCACGACGCGCGCGGCACCACCGCCACGGTGCGCCTGGGCGCCACCTCCGCCGACGGCCGTGACGCCGAGTTCTCCGCCTCCGGCACGATCATCACGTTCCGCGGGTTCCTTGCCGCCTACGAGGAGGGCCGCGACGAGAGCCGCGACACCGAGGCCGACGCCACCGACCGCCGGCTGCCGCCGGTGCAGGTGGACCAGCCGCTGACCGGCCGCGACCTCGCCGCCGACGGGCACGTGACGTCCCCGCCGCCGCGCTACACCGAGGCCAGCCTGGTGAAGACGCTGGAGGAGAAGGAGATCGGGCGCCCCTCCACGTTCGCCTCGATCATCTCCACGATCGTCGACCGCGGGTACGTGCGCTACAAGGGTTCCGCGCTGGTGCCGACCTGGCTGGCGTTCGCGGTCACCCGGCTGCTGGAGGAGCACTTCCCGCGGCTGGTGGACTACGACTTCACCGCCTCCATGGAGAACGACCTCGACGCGATCAGCCGCGGCGAGGCCGAGCGGGTCGACTGGCTCACGCGCTTCTACTTCGGCGCCGACGGCCCCGGCGGCCCGCACGCCGACGCACCCGGCGGCGGAGCCCCCGGCGGGATCGACGGCGACGGCGCTGCCGCGCCCGCCCGGGAGGGCATCAAGGGCCTGGCCGACGACCTCGGCAAGATCGACGCCCGGGAGATCTCCACCGTCCCCATCGGCGAGGGCGTCGTGCTGCGGGTGGGCCGCTACGGCCCCTACCTGGAGGGTCCGGACCTCGAGACCGGCGAGCTGCTCAAGGCGTCGGTGCCCGAGGAGATCGCCCCCGACGAGATGACGGTGGAGAAGGCGCGCGAGCTGCTCACCTCCCAGTCCGACGGCGACCGGGTGCTGGGCCAGGACCCGGCGACCGGGCGCACCGTCGTGGCGCGCACCGGCCGGTACGGGCCCTACGTCACCGAGCTGATCGAGGACGACGCGCCCGCGCCCGCCCCCGCGGAGGGCGCCGAGGGGGCGCCGAAGAAGCGCGCCGCGAAGAAGACCGCCAAGGCCAAGCCGCGCACCAGCTCGCTGTTCAAGGACATGTCCGTGGAGACGGTCACCCTCGAGCAGGCCCTGGAGCTGCTGTCCCTGCCGCGCGTGGTGGGCACCGACCCCGAGTCCGGCGACGAGATCACCGCGCAGAACGGCCGCTACGGCCCCTACCTGAAGAAGGGCACCGACTCGCGCTCGCTGGCCGGCGAGGACCAGCTGCTGACGATCACGCTGGAGGAGGCGCTGGCGATCTACGCCCAGCCCAAGACCCGGCGCGGGCAGGTCGCCAAGCCGCCGCTGAAGGAGCTCGGCAAGGACCCGGAGTCGGGCGAGCCGATGGTCGTCAAGGACGGCCGCTTCGGCCCGTACGTCACCGACGGCACGACCAACGCGACCCTGCGCAAGGACGACGACCCGGAGACGATCACGCCCGAGCGCGGCGCCGAGCTGCTGGCCGAGAAGCGGGCCAAGGGGCCGGCCCCGAAGAAGAAGACGGCGGCGAAGAAGACGACCGCGAAGAAGGCGGCGCCGAGGAAGACCGCGGCGAAGAAGACCGCGGCGAAGGCCTCGGCGGTCGCCGCGGACTGACCCGGCGGGCCACCGCCGAGCGGGGCCGCGCACCGCCCGACCGGCCGGGACACCCCCGGCCGGTCGGGCAGGACCGTTCGGCCCGGCCTCTACCCTGACGGCGTGAGCGACACCGCGGCAGCCCCCGACCACGACGTGCGGGCCCTGCTGCGCGGCAACCGCGACTTCCGCCGGATGTGGCTGTCGCTCATGCTGTCCAGCTTCGGCGACTGGCTGGGGATGCTCGCCAAGCTGGGCACGGCCGCGGGCCTGTCGCAGCTGGCCGGCGGCACCGCCACCCAGACGAGCGTGGCGGTGTCCACCGTCCTGGTGCTGCAGCTGGCGCCGGCGGCGCTGCTGGGCCCGCTGGCCGGGGCGCTGGCCGACCGCCTGGACCGGCGCCTGACGATGGTCGTGGGCGACGTGCTGCGCTTCGCGCTGTTCGCCTCCATCCCGCTGGTGGGGAACCTGGCGTGGCTGTACGTGGCGACGCTGCTCATCGAGCTGGTCACCCTCTTCTGGGGCCCGGCGAAGGACGCCACCGTGCCGAACCTGGTGCCGGCCCGGCAGCTGGAGGTCGCCAACCAGGTCAGCCTCGTCGCCACCTACGGCACCGCGCCCCTCGCAGGGCTCGCGTTCATCGCGCTGACGCTGCTGACGGGCGTGCTGGACAACGTCCTGCCGTTCCTGGCCGGCACCCAGTCCTCCCTGGCCATGTACGTCAACGCCCTCACCTTCCTGGTGGCCGCCGCCGTGATCTGGCGGCTGGACATCCCGCCGCGCGAGCGGGCCCTGCGCACCCGCGGACTGGCGCCCACCCTGTGGCGCGACGTCGTGGAGGGCTGGCGGTTCGTGGCCGGCTCGCCGCTGCTGCGCGGCCTGGTCGGCGGGATGCTCGTGGCGTTCGCCGCCGGCGGCTTCGTCATCAGCCTGGGCCGCGCCTACGTCATCGGCCTCGGCGCCGGCGACCCCGGCTTCGGCGTGGTCGTCATGGCCGTCTTCGCCGGCGTCGCCCTGGGCGTGTGGCAGGGCCCGCGCTGGCTGTCGGGCCTGTCGCGCCGGCGCACCTTCGGGCTGGCGCTGACGGCCGCGGGCGTCTCGCTGGTCCTCGTGGCCCTCAGCGGCGACATCGTGCTGGCCGCCCTGTGCGTGCTGGCGCTGGGGCTGTTCACCGGGCTGGCGTACGTGTCGGCGTACACGCTGCTGGGCCTGGAGGTCGACGACGACGTGCGCGGGCGCACGTTCTCCTTCGTGGGCGCCAGCACCCGCGTCGTCATCGTGCTCGTGATGCTCGTCGCCCCCCGGGTGGCCCAGCTGCTGGGCGACCACACGATCGTGGCGACACCGACGTGGTCGAAGACCCTCGCCGGCCCGGCGCTGGCGCTGGCGCTGGCGGGCGTGGTGACCGCCCTGGCCGGCCTGGTCGCCTACCGGCTGGTGGACGACCGCCGCGGAGTCAGCCTGCGCGAGGACGTGGTGCGCGCGTGGCGCCGGCGCGGTGAGCCCGCCGAGGCCGGCCCGCTGCCGGCGGCCACCGCGGGGCGTCCCGCCGGCGGGCTGTTCGTGGCGCTGGAGGGGGGCGACGGGTCCGGCAAGTCCACCCAGTCGCGGCTGCTGGAGCAGTGGCTGCGCGAGCGGGGCCACGAGGTCGTCACCACCCGCGAACCGGGCGGCACCCCCACCGGTGCGGCGCTGCGCGAGGTCCTGCTCGCCCACCGGGAGGGCGCCGACCTGGACCCGCGCGCCGAGGCGCTGCTGTTCGCCGCCGACCGCGCCCAGCACGTCGCCGAGGTGGTGCTGCCGGCGCTGCGCCGCGGCGCCGTCGTCGTCACCGACCGGTACGTGGACTCCTCCCTGGCCTACCAGGGCGCGGGGCGGGACCTGCCCCCCCGCGAGGTGGAGCAGCTGTCCGCGTGGGCCACCGGCGACCTGCTGCCGGACCTGACCGTCGTGCTCGACGTGGACCCCGCCACCGCGGCGGTGCGCCGCGGCCGCGACCCGCAGCGGGCCGGCGAGGACCGGCTGGAGGCGGAGTCCCAGGCGTTCCACGCCCGCGTGCGCGAGCAGTTCCTGCGGCTGGCCGCGCGCGACCCGGGCCGCTACCTGGTGCTGAACGGCGCCGCCTCCCCGGAGTCGGTGCAGGGGCGGGTGCGCGACGCGGTCGCGCAGCGGCTGCCCGGACCGCCCGCGCCCGGCGGGCCGCCGCCCGGCGCACCGGCCGGTGCGCACGCGAGCCGGCGGGCCCGCCGGCAGGCCGAGCGCCGCGCGGCCCGGGAACGGTCGGAGGAGCAGGTGCAGGTGCCAGCCCCGTGAGCGTGTGGGACGAGGTCGTGGGCCAGGAGCCGGCGGTGCGGGTCCTGGCCCGCGCGGCGGCCGCGGCCCGCGGCGGCCCCGGTGCGGCCGGCATGACCCACGCCTGGCTGCTCACCGGGCCGCCCGGCTCGGGGCGCTCGGTGGCCGCGCGCGCCTTCGCCGCGGCGCTGGCCTGCGAGGACCCCGCCGGGCCCGGCTGCGGGCGCTGCGCCGGGTGCCGCACCGCGCTCGCCGGCTCGCACGCCGACGTCACGGTCTTCGCGACCCAGCACATGCAGATCCGGCGCGAGGACGTCGAGCCGCTCATCCAGACCGCGCAGCGCCGCCCGTCCGTGGCGCGCTGGCGGGTGATCGTCGTCGAGGACGCCGACCGCCTGAACCCGACGTCGGGCAACACGCTGCTGAAGACGATCGAGGAGCCGCCGCCGGCGACCGTGTGGCTGCTGTGCGCGCCGGGCGTGGACGACGTGCTGGCCACCATCCGCTCGCGCACCCGCCACGTGCCGCTGCGGGTGCCTCCCGCCGACGCCGTCGCCGAGCTGCTGGTGCGCCGCGACGGCGTCGACCCCGCGATGGCGGCGTTCGCCGCGCGCGCCGCGCAGAGCCACGTCGGCCTGGCCCGGCGCCTGGCGCGCGACGAGGGCGCCCGCGCCCGCCGCCGCGAGGTGCTGCGCCTGCCGCAGCGCATCGCGGGCGTCGGCGACGCGGTCGTGGCCGCCGGGGAGCTGGTGGACATCGCCGCCGAGGAGGCCGGTTCCTCCGGCGCGCAGCGCGACGCCGCCGAGCGCGCCGAGCTGCTGCGGGCGCTGGGCGCGGAGAACGCCTCCGCGCTGCCGCCGTCGGTGCGGTCGCAGGTGCGCCAGCTGGAGGAGGACCAGAAGCGCCGTGCGCGCCGCCACCAGACCGACGTGCTGGACCGCTCGCTGGTGGACCTGCTGGGTCTGCTGCGCGACGTGCTCGTGGTGCAGCTGGGCGCCCCGGTGGACCTGGTGAACCCCGACGTGGCCGGTGACGTGCGCGAGCTGGCGGCGGCCTGGACCCCGGAGGAGACGCTGCGCCGCGCGGACGCGGTGGCGCTGGCGCGCCGGCGGCTGGGGCAGAACGTGGCGCCGCTGCTGGCGGTGGAGGCCCTCGCCCTGGGGCTGCGCACCCCCCGGCCCGGCGGGTGAGACGACGCCGCCGGCCCGGGGGGTGAGACGCTGGGTGGACCATGCGCCGTCCCGCACCCGTCCTCGTGACCGCTGCCGCACTGCTGCTGGGCGGGTGCTCCCTGCTCCCCGGTGGTGAGCCCGACCCCGAGCCCGTGGGCACGGCCTCCGCCGTGGCCTCCGAGGCGGCGTCGGACCCGGCGCTGGCGGCCTTCTACGGCCAGGACCTGGAGTGGGCGGACTGCGGCGGCGGCTTCGAGTGCACCCGCCTGACGGTGCCGGTGGACTACGCCGACCCCTACGGCGCCACCGCGTCGCTGGCGGTGGTGCGCCTGCGAACCGGTGCCACCGGGCAGGACCGCCTGGGTTCGCTCGTGCTGAACCCGGGCGGGCCGGGCGCCTCCGGGGTGGAGTACGCCCGTGCGGCGGAGAACGTGCTCACCGAGGACGTGCGGGCGCACTTCGACGTGGTGGGCTTCGACCCCCGCGGCGTGGGCGGCTCGGACCCGCTGCAGTGCCTGGACGACGACGAGGTCGACGAGTTCCTCGCCGCCGACCCCACCCCCGACGAGCCGGCGGAGGTGCAGCGGCTGCTGGAGCTGACGGCGCAGCTGGGCCGCGGGTGCGCGGCCTCCGGCGAGCTCGCCGCGCACGTGGACACCCGCACCGCCGCGAAGGACCTGGACGTGCTGCGCGCCGCGCTGGGCGACGAGAAGCTGACGTACCTGGGCAAGTCGTACGGCACGTACCTGGGTGCCCTGTACGCGGAGCAGTTCCCGCAGCGGGTGGGGCGCTTCGTCCTGGACGGGGCCATCGACCCGTCGCTGAGCAGGGGGGAGGTCAACGCCGGGCAGGCGGCGGGCTTCGAGGTGGCGCTGCGCTCGTACGTCCAGGACTGCCTCGACGGGGACGACTGCCCGTTGTCGGGTGGCGTCGACGCCGCGCTGGGTCGGGTGCGGGCGCTGCTGGCGCGCCTGGACGAGCAGCCGCTGCCGACGTCCTCGGGGCGTGAGCTCACCCAGGGCCTGGCGTACTACGCGCTGGCGTACCCCCTGTACGCGCCGTCGCTGTGGCCGCGGCTGACGCAGGCGCTGACGGAGGCGTTCGACGGGGACGGCACGGCGATGCTGGCGCTGGCCGACGCCTACGCGTCCCGCCGCGACGGCGGGGGGTACGCGAACAACTCCACGACCGTCATCCACGCCGTGAACTGCCTGGACCGCGCCGACGAGGAGACGGTGCCGGAGGTGCGGGCCTCGGTGCCGGAGTTCGAGGCCGCCTCGCCCACGTTCGGCGCGTTCCTGGCGTGGGGCGGGCTGTCCTGCTCGGAGTGGCCGATCCCGGCGGTGGGGGAGCCGGTGCCCGTGGACGCCGCGGGCGCCGCGCCGATCCTCGTGGTGGGCACCACCCGCGACCCGGCCACGCCGTACGCGTGGGCGCAGGGCCTGGCCGCGCAGCTGGACTCCGGGCGCCTGCTCACCCTGGACGGCGACGGGCACACCGCCTACCGCACGGGCAGCGCGTGCGTGGACGAGGCGGTGGACGCGTACCTGCTGGCGGGGCGGCTGCCGGAGGAGGGCGCGCGCTGCTGACCCGCTCCCGGCCGGCCCGGCGCGGGTTGTTCAGCCCGGTGCGAGCCCCGTGAGCACGGCGCGCAGGGCGGTGCGCAGCGCCGTCCGCGCCGCACCGGCCGCAGCGGGGTCGTAGAGCAGGCGGACGGCGAAGCCGTCCGCGAGCGCGGTGACGGCCCGCGCGACGTCCTCGCCGACCAGGGGGGCCACGTCGGCGGTGACGGTGGCGTCCTGCGCGCGCAGCACGTCCGCGATCCACGGGGCGCGAGCTCCCTCGAGGGCGAAGGCCGTCCAGACCAGGGCCTCCTGGCGACGGCGCGCGTCCAGCGGCAGCGTCTCCTCGACGAGCGCGGCGAGGTCCTCGACGGGGTCGCCGGTGGGGGCGGTGGTGTGCTGCCGCTCCCGCACGCGCCGGTCCATGAGGTCCACGGCGGCGCGCAGCAGGTCCTCCTTGGTGGTGAAGACCTTCTGCAGCGCGCCGGGGGACCACCCCGCCTCGGCGGCGACGGTGCGCACGCTGACCGCCTGCAGGCCGCCGCGCGCCACGAGCCGCAGCGCGGCGTCCGCGAACTCCTCCGCCCTGCCCCCTGGTCCCGACATGGATACGACTGTATCTTGCCGATGTGGATACGGCTGTATCTCCCGGTGCGGGGACAGGACGGGCGCAGCAGCGCGAGGCCCGGCTGCTGTGGGCGGCGGCCCTGCTCAACGGCCCCGCCGAGCTGGTCGACTTCGTGCTGCCGCTGTGGGCCGGAGCCGTCCTGGGGGCCGGCCCCGCCGCCGTCGGCGCGCTCGTCGCCCTCGAGCTGGTGGTCTCGGTGCTGCTGCGCCCCGCCGCCGGCGTCCTGGCCGACGCCCGTGAGCGCCGCACCGTCGCCGCCGCCGGTGCGCTGCTGTACGCGCTGTCCTGCGCCGGGTACGCCCTCGCCCCGGCGCTGCCGGTCGCGTTCGCCGCCGCCGTCCTCGGCGGCGCCGGCGGTGCGCTGTTCTGGGTGCCGGTGCGCGCCGCGGTCGCCGAGCGCCTCGAGCAGGACCCCGGCGTCTACCCGCGGCTGGTGTCGTGGGAGGAGACCGGCTCCTGGGTCGCGTTCGTCGGCGGGCTGTCCCTGCTGCCGGCGCTCGGCGAGCGCGGTCTCTTCGCCGGCTGTGCCGTGGCCTGCGCCGTCGCCGCCGCGGCGCTGCTCACCGCTCCCCGCCGCGCTCCCGGTGCGCCGGTGGGGGAGAGCGGTCCCGCCGCGCGCGCCCTGGTCCGCAGGCTGCGCCCGGTGCTGGTGGCGGTCGCCGCCACCAGCACCGCCGAGGCGGCCGTGTCCGTGCTCCTGCTGCTGCACCTGCAGCGCGGGTTCGGGCTGGGGATCGTCGGGGCAGCGCTGGTCTTCCTGCCCGGTGCGGTGGTGATGGGTGCGCTGCCCGGGCCGCTGGGCAGGCTGGTGCTGCGGCACGGCCGCCGCCGCGTGCTCGTGGGCGGCTCGCTGGCCAGTGCGGCGTTCGCGGCGAGCCTGGCGGTGGCCCCCTCGCCCCCGGTGCTCGCCGTGCTGTGGGTGCTCAGCGCCGCGGCGTACGCGGCCGTCGTGCCCGTCCAGCAGGCCGTCGTCGCCGAGGCGTCCGGAGCGGGCACCGGCCGTGGGCTGGGGCTGTACGAGGCGGCTGCGCTGCTCGGCGGCGCGGTGGGCGCGGCCGCCGCGGGCGTGCTGTACCAGGGGGCGTCGTGGGCGGTGGGGTGCCTGGTGGCGGCGCTGGTCCTGGCCGCCGGTGCGGTGGTGGTCCCGCGGGCGGTGCGTGCGCTCGGGGTCGCCGACCGGCCCGCGGTCCCGGTGCCCGGCGGTGCGCCTCCCGCAGCGCCCCGGGGGGCCGCCGCGGCGGTGCCGCCGGTCGCGCCCGACCCCGCGCCCGCCCCCGGGGCGCAGGCGCCGGTGCGGCCGGTGAAGACCCCCGCGCAGCGGCTGCGGGAGCTGGCGCAGCACGTCGCGCTCGTCGCCGTCGTGCAGGTGGTCCTGGTGCTCGTGGACCTGTCGTGGCTGGCCGACCGGCTCACCGGGCAGCGCCGCGACCTCGACGGCGCCGCCGCCCTCGTGCACGGCGCCGGGCGCGTGTGGCTGTTCGTGCTCGCCGTGGACGTCGTCTGGACGCTCGTCACCGTCGTCCGCGCTCGCGGGCGCGACGCGGCGCGGTCGAGCGCGGCCCGTGACGTCCTGTAGGCTTCTGACCCGTGCTCTCCGGGGCACGTGCCGCCTTAGCTCAGTCGGCCAGAGCGACGCACTCGTAATGCGTAGGTCCGGGGTTCGATTCCCCGAGGCGGCTCGTGAAAGCGTTGCGACGCAACGGTTTTCGGGGCCTATCCTGGATGTTGTCAGGGTAGGCCCCGCCTCTTATCACCCACTTGTCACCCACTTTGTGGTCGCTGACGTCTGCTCGACCTCCGCATCCCTCGTGCCTCGCTCTGGCCGACTGGGCCAAAGCAGCTGTGATGTGAGTCACCCTGTGCTCACGCTCAACGAGCCACCAGCGACGAAAGCGCCCCTGCGCCGTCCCGATCAAGGGCAGCGCAGGGGCGCAGGTGGTGCGAGGGGCCGTCAGGCGGTGGAAGCGACGGCTCCGACAATGGCGATGATCAAGCGAGCCCCGAGGCTGACCGCACACAGGACCGTGCCCAGCTCGACCGCGCGGGAGTAGGCCAGCTCACCGCGCGCGGAGCGGCGGGAGGCCCTGATGCCCCAGGTCAGGCCGATGATGCTGAAGATCGAGAAGCCGAAGCCGATCACAGCGAAAATCGGAATCCACCACCGGTGCCGAGGCTTGGGCGGCGCCTGTCCGGAGCTGGGTTGGTCAACTCCGACCTGAGGCTGGTAGCGATCGTTGGGGGAGAGCATGCCGCGCAGCCTGCTGGACTGCGCCTGGCGGTGAGGCTGCGGCGGGCACCCATCACCCGTGTGGAGCAGCACCCACCGCCCGGTCAGCAAAACCGGTCAAGGACCTGCAAGTGCTCCACGGTGACGCGGTAGCCGCTGCTCCAGACGCCGTCGGCCCACAGGAAGAGGGTCTGCTGCATGATCCGGTGACACCGAACCTGGCTTGCCGCTGAGGCAGCCTGGAAGGATGTCGCTGTGCCCAAGCCCTACCCCCGCGAGTACCGCGACGACGTCGTGCGCGTCGCACGGGAGCGCGATCCCGGCGTGGCCCTGAAGCTGATCGCCGCCGACTTCGGCATCCACGTCATGACGCTGTCGAAGTGGATGCGCCAGGCCGACGTCGACGCTGGGGTGAAGTCGGGGAGCACCACCACGGACAACGCTGAGCTGCGGGAGGCTCGTCGTCGAATCAAGCTGCTAGAGCAGGAGAACGAGGTGCTGCGCCGGGCGGCTGCCTACCTATCGCAGGTGAACCTGCCGGGAAAAGGCTCTTCCCGCTCGTGAGGGAGCTGGCTGCTGAGGGGATCCCGGTCGCCATCACGTGTCGGGTGTTGAAGATCGCTCGCCAGCGCTACTACCGCTGGCTCGACCAGCCGGTCACGCCGGCTGAGCTGGAGGAGGCCTACCGCGCCAACGCGCTCTTCGACGCCCACCGGGAGGACCCCGAGTTCGGCTACCGCTACCTCGCCGAGGAAGCCCGCGATGCCGGCCGGCCGATGGCCGAGCGAACCGCGTGGCGGATCTGCTCGACCAACGGCTGGTGGAGTGCCTTCGCCAAGCGGCGCAGCAAGAACGGCAAGAAGCCAGGACCGCCCGTCCACGACGACTTGGTCCAGCGCGACTTCACCGCCGAGCAGCCCAACCAGCTCTGGCTCACCGACATCACCGAGCACAAGACGGGCGAGGGGAAGCTTTGCCTCTGCGCCGTCAAGGACGCCTTCTCCCGCTGGATCGTGGGCTACTCCATCGACTCGCGGATGAAGTCCAGATTGGCGGTGGCGGCGCTGTCCAATGCTGTCACCCGCCGCCGGGTCGAGGGCGTGGACGTGGCCGGATGCGTGGTGCACAGCGACCGAGGGTCGCAATTTCGATCAAGGAAATATGTGTACGCTCTCGGCCGGCACGGGCTGGTCGGGTCGATGGGCCGCGTCGGCGCCGCCGGCGACAACGCCGCGATGGAGAGCTTCTTCGCCCTGGTGCAGAGCAACGTCCTGGACCGCCAGTCCTGGGTCACCCGTGAGGAGCTGCGGATCGCGATCGTGACCTGGATCGAGCGGACCTACCACCGGCGCCGCCGCCAGGCTGGTCTGGGTCGACTGACCCCCATCGAGTACGAGACCATCATGACGCCACCGGCCAGTCAGGCCGCGTGATGTGATCTGTCACCGGATCATGCAGCAGACCCAAGTGGTCGCCGGGTCCCCTGGCGCGTCGTCCTGCATCAGGGGTGAGCCGGCGGTCACATTGCAGAGCTCAAAGTGTTGTGCGGTTAGCCCAAATTGAACGAAACCGCCCAGTTCTGATCAGCAAGCTCTTGATAAGAAAATTCCAAGCTGCCGCGGCGACCCACTTCAATCTCATAAAAGTCGGCCTTTGGCACGTCAGTGACGCTGAATGGGTAGTTGCAATAGACGCTCTCGAGAACGCCAGCATCGAACCCATCTCCCTGGCTGCTTCCCAGCGAGGAGGTAGCTAGAATATTGCCGCTACCGTCACGAACGGTCACTCGAGTTCCCTTGCTGATGTCCTCATAGCCCTTTCCGGACCAACAGACTCCGCTGCCTTCCTTGTAGTTTCCATTTACGACAGCCATAGTGCCCGTGATTGTTTGGGTCGTCGGCATCACAGAGGTTGCCGTGGCCTTCACGGCCTTGCCGGCGACTGCAACTGCACCGAACGAAGCCATTCCGAGGCCGAGGACACCCACAACAGCAGCTACGGGCAAGAGCCATCGAGGCCGAGGGCGAGACGGGACTGTCGAGGGAAGGACATTGAAGGTCGCGTTCGGAGCCGAACGAGGGGTGGGTGCCGTTGCGGAAGAAGCGTCGGGACGCCCGCACATCGAACAGAACGGGCCCTGCAGAGGCGTTCCGCAGTGAATGCAGTGCATGACGATCCTCGCTCGGTCGTGGGTCAACAGCTGGTGCCTCCTGTTGATCGGGTCGCACTCAGTCACGCCTCAAGCCGCTGATTGGGTGAGTGGACGGCTCGACCGTAGGGACGCCGCCAAGCAGCGCGGGTACCACACCTCTTACCGACGACTGCTTGACCGGGGCTGCCCCCCGTGCCCCCGAAGTGCCCCCGAAGTGCCCCCGGTGCCGCCGCACCTGCCCCCAGCAGCCCCCACCAACCGACTGCCGGACAAGCACGGCGGCACCCTCCACGCCGCCCCTGCGCACCCCTGAACTGGCTCGTAATGCGTAGGTCCGGGGTTCGATTCCCCGAGGCGGCTCGTCAGGGCCCCACAGGTCACAGACCTGCGGAGCCCTTCGCGTGCGCGGAGGTGCTGGGGCGACGCGGCGGCGCAGTCGTCGCCTGGACGTGCTCGCGCCGGGCAGGGCGGTGAGATCGGGCGGTCCGCGCGGTCTCCAGTCGTGCACACCGTCCCGTTCCGGAGGGGGTTCCCCGTGGTCATCGTCGCCGGGCACCTCGTCGTCGACCCCGAGGTCCGCGATGCCTACCTGACCGGCTGCGTCGACGTGGTGCGGCAGGCCCGGCGTGCCGACGGCTGCCTGGACTTCAGCATCGCGGCGGACCTGCTGGACGCCGGCCGGATCAACGTCTTCGAACGCTGGGAGTCGCAGGCGGCCGTGGACGCCTTCCGCGGCAGCGGCCCGGGTGGTGAGCAGAGCGCCGCGATCCGCTCGGCGTCCGTGGCCGAGCACGACGTGTCCGCGACGCGCTCCTTGACGTGAGAGCCGGCCTCCCGGTGCACGGCCACCGTCGCGGTGCGCCTGGCGCCCGGGCGTGGAGCGCGTCGCTCTCCTCGGGCCGGTCGGCTGAGGCGTCGGCGTCCGCGCGGCAGGCCGTGCGGGTCCTGGGGGCGGACTGCCCACCGGTGTGCTCGCTGGACGTGGCGCGGGCCCGTGCTCGAGGGCCGGTGGCGGCAGTGGGTCGGGACGACGCGACCGGGTACGCCGAGTTCGCCGTCTGACCACTGCGGGGCGAACGCCCGCGGCTCGACCTGGTGGGTGCAGCACGGCACCCTCGGTGTCGCGTGCGAGGGTGGGCAGGTGCGCCCGCGGATGTTCTTGCCTCGCCCGGAGCTGGAGCCCGGCGAGCGGGTGCTGCGCACCTGGCACGCGAACCGGCTGCGACGCGGCGTCGCACGGGGCGGGACGTTGAACCTCACCGACCGTCGGCTGCTCTTCCAGCCGAACACCCTGGAAGCGTTGATCGGACTGCGCGCTGAGTCGTGGGACTGCTCGCAGCTCGGTGGAGCTGAGCTGGTCGAGGGCCGGCGCTGCATCGCCACCTGGCGGCGGAGGCTGGGAGTCGTCCTCACCGACGGCGAAGTCCTGCAGTTCGTCGTCTGGGAGCCTGAGGCCGCGGTCGACGAGTTCGACGCTCTGCTGGCCGTCTGGGCGAGGTCTCGCTGACGCTGTGAGCGTGCACCGCGGGAGCCGGTGGGCTGCTCCCTCTCGGTCCTCGGTGTTCTGCGTCGGTGGGTGGCCGACGGTGTGGTCCACGTGCGCGTCCGGGTCCGTCACGAGCCGGACCGTTCCTGCGCGGTGCTCGTCGAGGGACCGCAGGGGGAGGTGCTGGTGGGCACCACCCGGCAGACCGGGCAGGTCTACGCCGTGGCGCGCGAGGGTGCTGCCCGCCTGTTCGCGGTGGCGGTGGAGCAGACCGTCGACCGGGAACCAGCGGTCCACCGTCCACCGGTGTTCACGTCACGCGGAACACCGGCCACCCGATCTCTGTGCGCCACGCCGCCGGATCGCTCGTGTCCCGGGGCCCGACGCGGTAGACCTCCCGCACCGGCCCCGCCACCGACATCGCGTTCTCCACGACCCAGGCACCGAGCTGACCGTAGGTGACATCGGCGCCGTCGTGCTCGCCGACGTGGGTGGCCACCGCGAGCTCGGCGGCGGCAAGGGTCATGGCGTGCACCCGCCCGGTGCGAGGCGGCGTGGTCGTCGGCAGGTAGAGCAGCACCTGACCGCGGCCTTGCTCGAACAGGGAGTTGTCGTAGTGGCCACCGGGCGGTCCGGTCGCTGCATCACCGACGGCCGCCTCCAGCTCAGCCATCGCGCCGGCGAACCAGGCTTCGACGTCGTCGTGGTCGACCTCGGCCGTCACCGCTGCGACCGTGCGGGCGGGTTCGGCGCGCAACTCGACCTCGAGCGGGGTGGGGTCGGGTCGAAGCAGGCGGCGCAGCGAGGTGACCGCGGCCCGGGTGCGGTCGAGCTGGGTCTCCAGGCGTTGGAGGTGATCCGCGACCAGGGTCGCGCGGACACCGGGGTCAGGGGTCCGCAGGATCCGCTGCACGTCGCCCAGAGGGACGTCGAGCTCGCGGAGGCGGTTGATGACCTGTGCGTTCGGGATCTGCTCGACGGCGTAGTAGCGGTAGCCCGTGGCCTCGTCCACCACAGCCGGCTCGAGCAGCTGTCCCTCGTGGTAGCGGCGCAAGGTCCGCACGCTCAGGTGGGTCAGACGCGAGAACTCCCCGATGGTCAGCACGCGTCCAGTGTGGAGGTTCCCCCTGGGGGAGGGTCCACCGCTTGACCCTCCCGCGCCGGAAGGCCGCACGGTGACGACATGACACACACCGACCTCCGCTCCGACACCCTCCCGGCCACCGTCCGCGACTTCCTGGCGGCCAGCACCGTGCACGACGTCGACACGGCCTCCTCGTTCCTCGCCGAGGGCGTCGTGGTCGTCGACCAGAACGAGACCTTCCGGGGTCGCGACGAGGTGCACGCGTTCCTGCGCGACGCCGGCTCCGAGTTCGAGTACACGACCGAACAGATCGGCGCCCGCCGCGTCGACGACGAGCACTGGGTGGTGACCCTGCGCCTCGAGGGCACCTTCCCGGGCGGTGTCGCCGACCTGGACCACCGCTTCACGCTCCGCGGCGACCTCGTGGCCGAGCTCGTCATCGCCAACCACGAGGCCTGAGCCAGACCGCGCACCACCGAACCGTCAGAGGGAAGAGGGAGAATGTTCAGCGCGGAACGTGACCGTCTTGATGGCCGCCGCGCGCTCGTCACGGGCGGGTCGAAGGGGTCGGGCAAGGCCGTCGTCACCCGCCTGCGGGAGATGGGCGCCGACGTGTGGACCACGGCGCGGACGATGCCCGACGGGTACGACCGCCCCGACCGGTTCATCGCGGCGGACACGTCGACCGTCGAGGGCGCACAGCTCGTGGCGGAACGCATCACCGAGGTCGGCGGCGCGCTCGACGTCCTCGTGCACGTCGTCGGGGGCGCCTCGACGCCGTCGGGTGGGTTCGCGGTCATCACCGAAGAGCAGTGGCTGACCGAACTGAACCTGAACCTCCTGGGTGCGGTGCGGCTCGACCGGGCCCTCCTGCCGGCGATGGCCGAGGCCGGGTCGGGTGTGGTGCTGCACTTCACCTCGATCCAGCGGGAGCTGCCGCAGTACGACGCGTCACTGGCGTACGCGGCGGCCAAGGCGGCACTGCGCACGTACAGCAAGGGCCTCGCCAACGAGCTCGCGCCCCGCGGGGTGCGGGTCAACGACATCAGCCCCGGTGGAATCGAAACCGAGGCCTACGAGCGGTTCGTGGACCGGATCGCCGAGGGCAACGGCCTCACCCGCGAGGCCGCGAAACAGACGATCCACGACTCCCTCGGTGGGGTTCCCCTGGGGAGGTTCGCGCAGCCCGAGGAGATCGCCGACCTGGTCGGGTTCCTCGTCTCCGACCGCGCCTCGGCCATCGTGGGTGCGGAGTACGTCATCGACGGCGGCACGGTCCCGACCGTGTGAGCCGACGGTGGGGCGGCGGCGAGGAGATCGTGGCCGCCCCGTCCGGACACCCGCACGCCGGTTCGGTGCGACCGTGCAGTCGGGGCACGGCTCAGCGACGGTCAGCTGCGCCTACCCACCTGCAGGTCAGAAGAGCCGACAGCGGCTCGGGGGCCTCTCGCGAACTTCAGGCGATGGATCTCAGCCCGACTGCGACCCGTCACGCACGGGCCGATCTGGTGAGGCCGCAGACGACCGTGGATGACCGGTCACGTGCACCTGGTGGTGCCCCGCCCGTCGTGCGGGCGCGATGGGCAGCGGGTGCGCATCGTCTCGGCGGGTGGCTCCACGGCTCCGGAAGGCCTCGTGGACGTCGGCGCGCACGGACGGCACCCGCGGCGTGCGGAGTCGGGTCGGCGCGGGTTCTCAGCGGTGCCCGTCGCCGGGGCGCACCAGGGTGAGGCTGTGACTGGTCTCGGGGAGGCCCGCCTGCGGCCAGGAGAAGGTCAGGTGCACCTGGTCGCCCTCGGGCAGTTCGGCGATCCAGTAGCGCGCGTCCACCACGAAGCGGACCTCGCCGGTGCTCTCGTCCGCGTGGGCGCGCACGGCACGTTGCCGAGGGTGCACCTCGTCGGCCAGGTCGTTGAGCTTCACGTGCAGCACGGGGTGCGAACCGGGCACCGTGCCGCCGGACGGGTCCAGGGGTTCGCGCGGCAGGTCGCTCGTCTGCCGGTGGGCGGCTTCGGCGTGGACGCCGTCGGCGCGCAGGTGCAGGTGCAGCACCGACCCGGCCGGGTGGGCGTGGGCTTGGACGTGCTCCAGTTCGGCGCGGATGGCCGGTGAGGAAGCAGTGGCGCTCACCGGTCGCCCGACTAGCGTCGGGAACGTGCCGGAGCCTTCGCTGCAGCAGCCCGCCCATGATTCCCGTCAGCCTTTCCGCATCGTGGTGGACGTCCTGGCCACCCCCGAGCAGGTGCACGCGCTGCAGGAGGTGATCGGGCAGGCGCTGTGCGCGGCGCCGGCAGAGCATCCCGGTGCGTGCCGCACCGCCTGGTCGATGGCGCACGTCGGTGGCGGTGCCGACGGCCTGGACGGCTCGTACGGCCTGGACCAGGAGGAAGCAGCCTTCCTGCGTGAGCACCTGGCGCAGGTGCCGGTGTGGCCGCGAGCAGAGGTCGACCGCAGCCTGGGGCTGCCGCCGACCCCGCACCCGCACCCGTGACCGTCACCCGCTGTCGCGCCGTCAGGACGCTGAGGCCGCGGTGTCGGCGGCACGACGTGCACCCCGGCGCCTACGCCTCAGCGGGCGGCTCGTAGCGGGCCCGCCGCTGCTGGCCCCGGGCGAAGGCCGTCTCACAGATCCAGTCCTCCAGGCGATCACCCAGGTGGGCAGCGATCTGCGCATCGGTGGTGGGCAGATCGACGTCCTCCGGACCGGGCGCCCACCAGGGAGACAGCAGCATCTCCTCGTGCCGCTCACCGGGGACGTCGATGCGCACCCACACGTCCCCCTCGCGCCCGTCGACGCCCCGGTGCACGCTCAGGTCCTCGAGCTCTTCCGGCTCCAGCACGCTGGTGACCACCGGCTCGACGACCCGCCGGCGCAGCTCGGCCAGCTGCTCGTCGTCGGTATCGGTGACCGGACCGGGACGGGGTTCGCGCTGGCCGGCCAGGGGAGTGGTGTTGACCTGCGCGCGCCACCACGGGTGCGGCGTGCCGTGGCCCCGGGGGCGGTAGCGGCGGTGTTCACCCACCTGCTCAGGATGCCCGGTCACGAGTCCGGGCAGCGGGGCGTTCCGCGGTGGCGGCTGCGCACTCCCTCGACGGTGCGCGAGGGGTGACCGCGCTGAACACCGCTCGGCCGGCAGCGGAGACGGCGTCCTCGCGCACCACCTCGATCGCGCACCGTCCGCGCCGTGAGCGGAAGGTCTTCGCGCGGGCACGCCGACCGCAGGGTGAGCTGGCGCGAGCGGGCGAACGCGGCGACGGGTCGATCCGCCCGTCAGCGGTCTTGCCGTGCGAGCAGCAGCCGTGCTCACCTGGTGCTGCCCTGGCCGCAGGCGGTGGAGGAACGCGTGAGAGTCCTGGTCACCGGCGCCACCGGCAGCGTCGGCCGCCTGGTGGTGGACCACCTCTTGGCTCGGGGGGCGCCGCAGGTGCGCGCCTTGACGGTGGACCCCGAGCGCGCGGCCCTGCCCGCGCAGGTCGAGGTGGTGCGCGGGACGGTGACGCAGCCCTCGGTGCTGCGAGAAGCGCTGCGCGGTGTCGACCGCCTCTACCTGGCGCCGGCGCCGGCCACGGCGCAGCGGGTGGTGACGGCCGCGCGCCGCGCCGGTGTGAGGCGCGTGGTGGACCTGTCCGGGGAGCCGGACAGCTGGTGGGGATCGGTGGCCGCGGCGGTCGAGGCGGGTGGTGTGCCGTGGACGCACCTGTGGCCGTGGGACTTCATGGAGAACGCGCTGCTGTGGGCGCCGCAGATCCGCGAGCACGGCACGGTGCGCGAGCCGTGGCCGCAGGCCGCCAGCGCTCCGGTCGCGATGGACGACATCGCCGCGGTCGCCGCCGCGGTCCTGCTCGGTGAGGGGCACGAGGGCCGCGCCCACACCCTGACCGGTCCACAGGTGCTCACGCGCCGCGAGCTGGCCGCTGCTCTCGGCCGGGCGCTGGGCCGCGAGGTGCCCTTCGTGCAGGTGGGCCGCCAGGAGGCGATCGCGGTGCTGGCGGCGAGCACGGGCGAGAACGCCGGCTGGTACGTCGACACGGTCCTGGCCGGGTTCGCCGCCGGGGGCGCCTCGACGTCCTCCGTCGTGCAGGAGGTCCTCGGCCGCCCGGCCACCACCTTCGCACGGTGGGCGCACCAGCACGCCGACGACTTCCGCGGGTGAGTGCGGATCGGGTGGGGACGCGGGGCCTTCCACGGCCGGGCTCGCACGGGTGGTGGCAGCACTCGTCCACCCCCGGGTAGCGGCCGGCTCGGAACGGCGGCACGGACCGTCCCGCACACGCGACCCCGACGGGGTGGGTGCAGGTACCCCGTTCGTCGTGCCGCGAGCGGTGCGCGACCACCACGCGGCGGACGCGGTACCTCCGCGGACCCGGGCAGGGTGAGGGTTCCCCGACCCGGGAGGCCCCGTGATCGACGACCCCGCACCCGTGCGTGCCGTGCGCGCCGCGGTGGAACGCACCCTCGACGCCGCCGTCCTCGCCTTCGAGTCGACCTTCGAGGTGCTCGGCCCGCCGTTCTTCCGCGGCACCTCCACCGGTTGCTGCGACCTGCGCGTGCCCGTGGTGCGGGGGGAGGTGTTCTTCGACCCGGGGGAGGTGCCCTGGCCGAGCGCCACCCGCTCGGCGGTGCTGCACGGGCGCACCCTGTGGCTGGGCTCGCCCGGTGCCGTGCCCGGCGGGCCGCCGCAGTGGGAGGCGCTGCCGGTGCGGGGCCTGGCCGCGTGCGACCTGGTGACCCTGCTGTGGGTGCGTGGCGTCACTACGGCCGTCGAGCGGCCCGGTGAGCCCGGGCGCTTCGACGTGCAGGCCGACGCGGCCACGGCCGCCGCGCACAGCCCGCCGGACGTGGCGGCGAGCCTGCGCGAGGACACGGACACCGAACCGCCCGTGGACGTCCTGCGCGGCAGCGTCCTCGTCGGCGACGGCGGCGCCGGGATCGTGCGGGAGGTCGGCCTCACGTTCGTCGGGGACCCCGAGCGGCGCGTGACCCTGGCGCTGCGCCGCACCGCCCGCTGCGCGGTCGAGGTGCCCGGGGCGGCCGGCGCGGGGTGAGCCCCGCGCGCCGTCGTCCGCGGGCCGGCCCGCTCAGCGCCGCCGGCGCGCCCGGTGCGCCGCGCGCGCCCGCCGCCCGCGCTCGGTGTTCGCCCAGGCGACCACCGCACCCAGGAACAGCCCGCTCAGCACGAGGAACCCCCCGGTCAGCGGCCCCACCAGCGGCAGCGGCACCCCGGCCAGCCCCAGCGCGCCCACCACGACCAGCGCCACGGCGCTGACCACCGACAGCACCGCCCGCCACCGGCTGCGGCCCACCTCGTCCACGCCGCGCCACGCCTCGCGCTGCGCGCGGCGCAGCGGTCGGCGCGCCCACGCGTACTGCGTGGCCAGCACCGCCAGCCCCGCGGCCACCAGCACGAACCCCGGCCCGGGCAGCACCAGCAGCGCCGCCCCGGCCAGGGTCAGCGCCCCGCCCGCGACGGTGACGGCGGTCTTCTTCACGGCCTGCGCCGACCTCGGCACCCCGTCCCCTCCTCGTCGTCCCCGTCCCGGCGCGAAGCCCGTCAGCGCCGGCCGTGCGCGACCTCCGCCAGGGCCGCCGCCACCTGCTGAGCGCGCTCGCGCACCTGCCGGCGGTCCGCGACCGTCCAGGGCTGATCGTCGAGCACCTCCAGCACCTGCTCCACCTGGGCCAGCAGCGGCTGCGCGCGCCCGGGCGGGACGCGCTCGCCCAGGGACTCGAGCACCTCCAGCAGGCGCAGGGTCACGGACACGTGCTCGACGCCGACGCGGCGCAGCTGGCTGATGGCGGCGTCCACGTGGTCGTCCCAGTCCGGGCGCTCCAGCAGCACCAGCAGCCGGCCGTCGCGGGTGCTGCGCACCGGAGGTTCCAGCTCGCGCCCGGCGAGGACGCCCAGCGCGTCACCCAGGTGCAGCAGGACGTGCTCGGCGGTGGTGGGGTCGTTCGTCGACGGCGACAGCGCGCGCAGCCCCACGTCCACCAGCTGCTGCACCACGAACAGCGGGTCGTGCGCGGGGGTGCGCTCCTCGCCGAGCACCACCGCGCGGCGGACGTCCTCCACGACCTCCTGGCCCGGGGGCGGTGCCACCGCCGCGAGCACCGACCCGCGGGCCGCGAAGCTGCCGACGCCGGCGCGCACGTGCACCAGCAGCGGGTGGTCGGCGTGAGCGTGCTCACCGGTGCTCAGCAGCCGGTCGACGTCGACGGCGCGCACGAACCCGCCGTGCTCGGCGCGCACGAGGACGTGCGGGTGCCCGGCCACCTCCCGCCGCAGCGCGGCGGCCCGCTCCGGGTGGTCGTCCGGTGCGGCGGCCGGTTCCCCGACCCCGCGGGGGTGGGCGTCCTCCAGCTGCTCCAGCAGGTCGTCGCGCAGCCGGGTGATCACCACCGACACCTGCAGCGCGAGGGACACCTGGTGGATGAAGAAGACGAGCAGCCCCATGCAGACCAGCGCCAGCACGACCCCGGTGGTCACCGCCAGGCCCGGCACGAACACCGGGCCCTGGTCGCCGCTGCGCACCGTGCGCAGCACCAGCAGCGCGTAGACGAACGTGCCGGTGTAGGCGCCGATGACCAGCTGGTTGGTGAGGCTGGAGGTGAAGCCGCGCAGGATGCGCGGGGAGAACTGCGAGGACGCCTGCTGCAGCGCCACCATCGTCAGCGAGAAGGCGATGGAGACGACCGTCAGCAGCGAGCCGGCGATCGCGGACAGCAGGGTGCGGGCGGCGTCGGCCGACCCGCTGAAGAGCCAGGACCCGGCGGCGCCGGTGGTGTCGCCGAAGGTGCTGTCGATCCACACCAGCACCTCGGCGAGCACCGCCTCGCACAGGACGACGACCCCGGGCAGGAACCACAACCTCGAGCGGGCGTCCTCCCAGCGGTTCACCACCCACGTGCGCACGGCCCGATCCTGTCGGTTCAGGGGTGCAGCAGCACCTTCAGGGCGCCGGAGGAGCGGTCGCCGAGGACGTCCAGCGCCTGCGCGGCGTCCTCGACGGCGAACTCGTGGGTGATCAGGACGGTGGGGTCCAGCACGCCGGCGGCGAAGGCGCGCACCGCGTACGCCCAGGCGCGCGTGGGGGCGCCGAAGACGGTCAGGACGTGCACGTTGCGCGAGACCAGCTCCAGGGAGGAGAGGTCGTCGGCGTCGGCGGCGGGGATGCCGGTGAGGACGACGCGGCCGCCGCGGCGGGCCAGGCGCACGGAGGTGCGGGCCACGCCGGGAGCGCCGGCGGCCTCGATCACGGCGTCGAAGGTGCCCTCCAGCGCCTCGGCGCCCTCGGTGGTCGTGTAGTGCGCGGCGCCGCAGCGGCGGGAGAGCTCCTCGCGGGAGTCGTTGCGGTGCACGACGGTGACCTCGCAGCCGGCGCCGCGCAGCAGCTGCACGGCCAGCAGGCCCAGCGTGCCGGCGCCGACGACGGCGACCTTCGAGCCGGCCGAGACGTCGGCCAGCAGCACGGCCTCGGCCACGCAGGCGGCGGGCTCGATGCCGGCGGCGGCGCGCAGGTCGGCGCCCTCGGGGAGCAGGTGCAGGTAGCGGGCGGGGATCGTCAGGTACTGCGCCCAGCCGCCGGGCAGGGTGAAGCCGGTCTCCTCGTACTGCTGCTCCCAGCCCTCGGTGTCGCCGGCGACGGAGGCCGGGGTGCCCTCGGCGGTGCGGATGCCCTGCCCCACGACGCCGCGACCGACGATCTCCCCGGGCACGCCGTCGCCGACGGCCTCGACGGTGCCGGACCACTCGTGGCCGGGCACGACGGGGTAGCGGACGAACTCGGCGGGGCGGGTGCCGGCGAACACCTCGCGGTCGGAGCCGCAGATGCCGCAGTGGGCGACCTTGACGAGCGCCTCCCCGGGACCGGGGGGCGCCACCTCCACGTCGACGACCTCGAGCTGACCGGGGGAGACGATGCGCACGGCGCGGGAGCTAGCCATGGGGCAGAACCTAGTGCCCGCCCCCGACCCGGCGGTGCGGGCTAGCGCCCGCCGCCCTCGGCGCGCTGGACGACCTCCTCCAGGGCGGCGACGAGGCGCCGCGCCTCGGGCAGGGACAGCTGCGTGGTGTCGCCGATGAAGACGCGGGGCCCGAAGCGGCGCAGGACGGTCTGGCCGCCCTCGGCGTAGGCGAGGTCGGTGCACTCCAGCCGCACGGGGCAGGGGCGCTCGGCGCCCTCGTCGCCCTCCAGGGGGACGATGCGCGCCTCGTAGGAGTGCAGCCAGCCGCCCTCGACCTCCAGGCCGCGCGAGGCCCAGGAGGGGGCGTCCCAGCGCACGACCTGGATCGGGTCGTCGGCGACGGCGGCGTCGGCGGTCGGGCGCTTGTCGTCCATGGTGCTCCAGCTCATCGGGAGGTTCCGCAGGCGTGGTGATGCTGTGTGATCACTCGGTTGCCCCGCGTGGTCGTTGCTAGAGTGCCAGATCAAATCCCGAGTCGCCTCGTGGTGAACCAACTACTTTGAGTGACTGCTGAGGGTGGTGGGGTGGTCCGCGGGTCCCCACCACGCCCTCGGGTGCTCCGGGAGTTGCCCGCGCGGGCGTCCCGGCGGCACCATCGGGCCATGCTCCCGGTCCTGGCCGTGCTCGACCCGTTCTGGCCGGGACGGCGCCCGTACCTCTTCGACGGCTGGTGTCCGCGTCAGCGCTGACGCCCACCACCGACCCCCGAGCGACGAGGACGCCCCACCCGTGAGCACCGAGCAGACCCCCGCCCCCACCACGCCCGCCACCGCCGCGTGGGGCTTCGACACCCTGCAGGTCCACGCCGGCCAGCAGCCCGACCCCACCACCGGCGCGCGGGCGCTGCCGATCTACCAGACCACCAGCTACGCCTTCCGCGACACCGACCACGCCGCCGCCCTGTTCGGCCTGAGCGAGCTCGGCAACATCTACACGCGCATCATGAACCCGACCAACGCCGTCGTCGAGGAGCGCGTCGCCGCCCTCGAGGGCGGGCTGGGCGCCCTGCTGGTGGCCAGCGGGCAGTCCGCCACCACCCTCGCCGTGCTGAACGTCGCGCAGGCCGGCGACCACGTCGTGGCCAGCCCCCGCCTGTACGGCGGCACGTACAACCTCTTCCGGCACACCCTGCCGAAGCTGGGCGTCACCACCACCTTCGTCGACGACCCCGACGACCCCGCCTCCTGGGCCGCCGCGGTGCGCCCGGAGACGAAGCTGTTCTACGCCGAGACGATCTCCAACCCCTCCGGGCACGTCCTCGACGTCGCCGCCGTCGCCGACGCCGCCCACGCGGCGGGCGTGCCGCTCGTGGTGGACAACACCGTCGCCACCCCCTGGCTGGTGCGCCCGATCGAGCACGGCGCCGACGTCGTCGTGCACTCCGCCACCAAGTTCCTCGGCGGGCACGGCACCTCCATCGCCGGTGTCGTCGTCGACTCCGGCCGCTTCGACTGGGCAGCCTCCGGCCGGTTCCCCGGCCTGAGCACCCCCGACCCCAGCTACCACGGCGTCGTCTTCACCGACGCCGTCGGGCCCGCCGCGTACGTCACCAAGGCCCGCGTGCAGCTGCTGCGCGACCTCGGCCCGGCCGCCGCGCCCTTCAACGCGTTCCTCATCGCGCAGGGCCTGGAGACGCTGTCGCTGCGCATGGAGCGGCACGTGCGCAACGCCCGCGCCGTCGCGGAGTTCCTCCAGGACCACCCGCAGGTGGAGCGCGTGCACTACGCCTCCCTGCCGTCCTCGCCCTGGCACGCCGCCGCGCAGCGGTACGTGCCGCGCGGCTCCGGCTCCGTGCTCTCCTTCGAGATCGCCGGCGGCCTGCAGGCCGGCAAGAGGTTCGTCGACGCCCTCGTCCTGCACAGCCACGTCGCCAACATCGGCGACGTGCGCTCCCTGGTGGTCCACCCCGCCTCCACCACCCACAGCCAGCTGACCGTGGAGGAGCAGTTCACCTCCGGCGTCACGCCCGGCCTGGTGCGCCTGTCCGTGGGCATCGAGGCCGTCGAGGACGTCCTCGCCGACCTCGCCCTCGGCTTCGCCGCGGCCGCGGCCGCCTGAGCGCGGGGGAGACGGTGGCGATCGACGTGAGCAGCGCCGCGGGGGCCGTGGGAGCCGCGGAGTCGGCGCGGGCGGTGGCGGCGGCCCTGCCGTCGGCGCGCACGGCCGCACCACCACCGGCGACGGGCGCCTGGCGCGAGGGCGACCCCGTCGGCCGCCGCCGCTTCGCCGACCTCGGCGACCTGCCGCTGCAGCTGGGCGGGGTGCTGCCGCAGGTGCGCCTGGCCTACGAGACGTGGGGCACCCTCGCGCCCGACGGCTCCAACGCCGTGCTCGTCGAGCACGCCCTGACCGGCGACTCCCACGTGATCGGCGACGCCGGCGAGGGCCACCCCACCCCCGGCTGGTGGCCCGAGCTCGTCGGCCCCGGCCGGGCCCTGGACACCGAGCGCTTCTTCGTCGTGGCCGCCAACGTCCTGGGCGGCTGCCAGGGCAGCACCGGACCCGCCTCCCGCCGCCCCGGCTCGTCGCGCCCCTGGGGCTCTGCGTTCCCGCGCATCACCGTCGGCGACCAGGTCGCCGCCGAGGCCCGCCTCGCCGACGCCCTGGGCATCGGCCGCTTCGCCGCGGTCCTGGGCGGTTCCATGGGCGGGATGCGCTCCCTGGAGTGGGCC
Organism: Kineococcus auxinigenes; assembly: GCF_050871525.1. Classification (NCBI taxonomy): domain Bacteria; kingdom Bacillati; phylum Actinomycetota; class Actinomycetes; order Kineosporiales; family Kineosporiaceae; genus Kineococcus; species Kineococcus auxinigenes. The sequence continues at coordinate 30,444 of NZ_JBKBCT010000010.1, forward strand.
CTGGCCCAGCCCGGCCGCGTCGGCGCCGCCCTCGTCCTGGCCACCTGCGCGGCCTCCACCGCCGACCAGATCGGCGCGCAGAGCGCCCAGATCACCGCCGTCGTCTCCGACCCCGGCTGGCACGGCGGCGACTACCACGACCTGCCCGACGGGCACGGCCCGCACACCGGCCTGGGGCTGGCGCGCCGCCTGGCGCACCTGTCCTACCGCAGCGGCGCCGAGCTGCAGGAGCGGTTCGGGCGCCTGGCCCAGCCCGGCGAGGACCCCCTGGCGCCCGAGCGCCCCGGCCGCTTCGCGGTGCAGTCCTACCTGGACCACCACGCCGCCAAGCTCGTGCGCCGCTTCGACGCCGGCAGCTACGTCGCCCTCACCGACGCCCTGAACACCTGGGACGCCGGCCTGGGGCGCGGCGGCACCGACGCCGCGCTGGCCGCGGCGAGCACGCCGATGGTCGTGGCGGCGGTGGACTCCGACCGCCTGTACCCGGTGGCCGACTCCGCGCGCATCGCGGCCGGCCCGGCGGCGGTCGGCGGCCTGCGCGTGATCACCTCGACCGCCGGTCACGACGGCTTCCTGCTGGAGGCGGAGCAGATCGCCCCGCTGGTGCGCGAGGTCCTCGACCTCGGTACGCGCTGACGCCCCGCCGGGCGCACGCTCAAGCGCCCGGCCGGAGCTGCCGATGAGGACCCGGTGAAGCGCCTCCTCGGGAACCTCTCGGTCCGCGGCAAGATCATCGCCGTCATCGCCGTCATGGCGGTGGTCTCCGTGGTCATCGGCGGCGTCGGGATCAGCCGCGTCGTGCAGCTCAGCGACTCCATGCAGCGCCTGTACGCCGAGCACGTCGTGCCCCGCGGCGACCTCGTCGCCGCCCAGCGCTGGCTGCAGGCCACCAAGACCCGCGTCATCGAGTACGGCCCCGTCGCCCCCGCCGACCGCGCCGAGATGGTGGCCGAGCGCGAGGAGTACCGCGCCAAGCTCGACGACGCCCTGACCGCGTACGAGCCCTACGAGGTGGACGCCGAGGCGATGGCCACGCTGCGCGACACCCTCGACGCCTACTTCGCCGCCGCCGACGCCATCCAGCCCGTCGCCGAGGAGGGCGCCGTCGCCTACGAGGCCGCCTACCAGTCGCAGGTGCGCGACCTGACCACCCAGGCGCTGAACGCGATGTTCGACGAGATGGAGGCCCAGACCGCCATCGGCGACGGCCAGATCGCGCAGGCGGAGGCCCAGGCGGCCGGCGCCGTGCGCCTCGTCGTGGCCGTCGGCCTCGTCGGCCTGGTGCTCGCGACCGCCCTGGCCCTGCTGGTGGCGTCCGCGATCGTGCGCCAGGTGCGCCGCGTCCACGACAGCGCCGTGGCCCTCGCCGACGGCGACCTCACCCGTGACGTCGAGGTGGAGTTCCGCGACGAGATCGGCCAGACGGGCATGGCCCTCAACACGGCGCTGGGCAACCTGCGCGCGCTGGTCTCGGAGGTGGGCGACTCCTCCACCGCCGTCTCCGCCGCCGCCGAGGAGATGACCGCCACCGCCGCCAGCATCGCCGACTCCGCCGAGCGCACCTCCGCCCAGGCGGGCGTCGTCTCCGCCGCCGCGTCAGAGGTGTCCGGCAACCTGCAGACCGTCGCCGCCAGCGCGGGCGAGATGGGTGCGGCGATCTCGGAGATCTCCTCCGGCACCGCCGAGGTGGCGCGCGTCGCCGCCACGGCCGTCGGCCTGGCCGACGCCACGAACGCCACCGTCTCGGCGCTGGGGGAGTCCTCCCGGCAGATCGGCGACGTGGTGCGCTCCATCACCGCGATCGCCGAGCAGACGAACCTGCTGGCCCTGAACGCCACCATCGAGGCCGCCCGGGCGGGCGAGATGGGCAAGGGCTTCGCGGTGGTCGCCGGCGAGGTCAAGGAGCTGAGCGTGCAGACCGCGCAGGCCACCGAGGACATCGCCAAGCGGGTCGCGCGCATCCAGTCCGACGCGGAGTCCGCCGTCACGGCGATCGCCGAGATCGCCCAGGTCATCACGACGATCTCCGACCACCAGGGCACCATCGCCTCCGCGGTGGAGGAGCAGACCGCCACGACGGGCGAGATGAACCGCAACGTCGCCGACGCCGCCGCCGGCAGCGGTCAGATCGCCGAGAACGTCGGCAGCGTCGCCGAGGCCGCCGCCGTCACCAGCGAGGGCGTCGCGCAGACCCGCGTGGCGGTGCAGGAGCTGACCACCATGGCGGGGCGCCTGCGCGACCAGGTCGGGCGGTTCCGCGTCTGAGACGAGCCGCACCGCGGACCTGCGGGGGTCAGGCCTCGCCCATGACCAGGCCCTCGATGGTGTGCTTCTGCGTGATGGGGGTGAGCTCGTCGACGACGGGGCAGCGCAGGTGGGCCCTGACCCGCTCGGGCAGCTGCTCCCAGTACCGCCTCGTCACGGCCGTGTCGTGGTGCTCGGCGTTGCCGGCGCCCGGGGCGTCGACGCCGAGCACCAGGACGGGGCGGGCCTTGGCGGAGAAGTTCCTGGTGCCCCGGTGGATCGTCAGCGCCGAGCGCGCGGAGACGTCGCCGCGGCGGGGGAACCTGCGCACGGCCCGCTCCTCGTAGCGGGGGTACGACGACTTCGGCGGGAACATCCCGTGGTCGAAACCCGAGCCGTCGTCGAACTGGGTGCCCAGGGCGATCTCGAAGGGCCCCATGTCCTCCTCCGTGTCGACGGCGGTGAGGTTGAAGGCCAGCGACGTCAGGCGCCCGTCGCGACGGGTCTCCTCGGGGGCGGGGAAGTCGCGGTGCCACGGCTGGTTCACGGCACCGGCGAAGGGCACGTCGAACCCGAGCTCCACGATCTCGTAGTCCTCGCCGAGCACCCCGGTGCAGACCCGGCGGACCCAGGGGTGGTCCACCAGGTCGACGAACCCGCGCAGCTGCTCGGGGTGGATCTCCACGTAGTACCGGTTCGGGCCGCGGCCGACGGCGCCGTCGGGGCGCGAGCGCGCCTCCTCGAAGGCCGCCTCGACGTCCTCGCGCACCCGGTCCACCCACTCGGGGCTGAACGCGCCCCTGCACGCCACGATCCCGTCCCGGTAGAGGGTCGCGACGAGCTCCTCGGTCGTCGGCCGCGCGCCTGCGCCACCGTCCTCGCTGGTGCTGGTCGTCGTCATCGTCGGCCGCCTCCCCGTCGAGCTCCCCGGACAGGGCCATGCTCCTGCGCCGGGCCGCCGAGCGCACGCGGCGAGGCCCCCACCGTCGGGACGGCAGGGGCCTCGCGGGAGCGCGCGGCGGTGGTCAGCGCGTGCCCGCGGTCTGGCGCGGGGCGGCGGTGCCGCCGGCCCCGGTCTCCGGCTCCAGCACCTCGGCGTGCTCGGTGTGCGCCGGGTCCATCGCCCGCTCGTCGAACGGCAGCTCCCCGGCCAGGACGCGCGCGGCGCGGGCCCGGTCGATCTGCCCGGTCCAGGTGCCGATGACGACGGTGCCCACCGCGTTGCCGATGAAGTTGGTGATGGCGCGCGCCTCGGACATGAAGCGGTCGATGCCCACGATGAGGCCGACGCCGTCCAGCAGTTCCGGGCGGTGCGAGGACAGCCCGCCGGCCAGCGTGGCCAGGCCGGCGCCGGACACGCCCGCGGCGCCCTTGGAGGCGATGACCATGAACACCAGCAGCGAGACCTGCTCGCCGATCGAGAGCGGGTCGCCCAGGGAGTTCGCGATGAACAGCGAGGCCATCGTCAGGTAGATGGCGGTGCCGTCGAGGTTGAAGGAGTACCCGGTCGGCACGACGATGCCGACGGTCGGGCGGGAGACGCCCAGGTGCTCCATCTTCGCGATGAGCCGCGGCAGCGCCGTCTCGGAGCTGGACGTGGACACGATGAGCAGCAGCTCGCGGGCGGTGTAGCGCAGCAGCGAGAAGATCGACGTCTTCGCCGCGAGCCGCAGCAGCAGGCCCAGGACGATGAAGACGAACAGCGCGCAGGTGACGTAGAAGCCGATCATGACGATCGCCAGCGCCTTCAGCGCGTCGACACCGGTCTCGCCGACGACGGCGGCGATGGCGCCGAACGCACCGATCGGCGCCACCCACATCACCATCGCGAGCACCTTGAAGACGATCCGCTGGATGGTCTCCACGCCCCGCAGCGCGCCCTCCCCGCGCTCGCCGAGGCCCTGGATCGCGAAGCCCACCAGCAGCGCCACGAACAGCGTCTCCAGGACCGAGCCGTCGGTGAGGGCGGACAGCAACGACGTGGGGATGATGCCGAGCAGGAAGTCGACGGTGCCGCCGGACTCGTGAGCGGCCTCGGCGAGCTCGCCGCCGCGCCCGCGCAGGTCGTCGGTCAGCTGCAGGTCCGTGGTCGGCAGCAGGTTGCCGACCACCAGGCCGATGACCAGCGCGAACGCGCTCATCACCATGAAGTACAGCAGCGCGGTGCCGCCCACCCGGCCCACCTGGGCGGCCTTGCGCACCGACCCGATGCCCAGCACGATCGTGCAGAAGATGATCGGCGAGATCATCATCTTGACGAGGGCCACGAAGCCCGTGCCGAGGGGCTTCAGGGCCTTCCCCACGTCGGGGAACAGCAGCCCCACCGCGATGCCGAGCGCCACGGCGACGATGACGGCGATGTAGAGGTAGTGGGTGCGGTCCCTGGTGCGGGTGCCGGGCTGAGCGCCTGTGCTCATGGGATCCTCCTGTGACCGGGGGTACGGAGGTGATGGTGCTCACACGCTCGCGCGCCGGTCGTGCTTCTGCTCCTTTCGTTCACGGCGCCGAGCCCCGGCGCCGGGTCCGCTGGACCCTCGCCTCCCGGGTGCTGGTCCTGCAGCTGCTCGTCGTCTCCGTCGTCACCGCCGGCTGCGCCGCGGCGCTGGTGTGGCAGCTGCGCGCCGACGGCCGCCGCGACGCCGCCGAGCTCGTCACGGCCGTCGCCGGGGCGCTCGCCACCGACCCGGACGTGCGCGCCGGCCTGGCCGTGCCCGGCGGCACCACCGACCCGGCGCTGGCCGGCGAGCGCGCCGCCGTGCGCGCCCACGTGGAGGAGGTGCGCGAGCGCACCGGCACCGACTTCATCACCGTCATGGACACCGCCACCGTGCGCTGGACGCACCCCGACCCCGAGCGGGTGGGGGGCCGCTTCCGCGGCAACGCCGCGGCCGCGCTCGCCGGGGGGCGGGTCGTGGAGACCTACACCGGCACCCTCGGGCCGTCGGTGCGGGCGGTGGTGCCGGTGCGCGCCGCCGACGGCCGCGTCGTCGGCGCGGTGGCGGCCGGGGTCACGACCCGCGCGCTGGCGCAGGACCTGCTGGAGCAGCTGCCGCTGGTGATGGGCGCCGCGGCGGCGGCCCTGGCCGTCTCCGTGGCCGGCAGCCTCGCGCTGAGCCGCTGGGTGCGCAGGCGCACCCACGGGCTGGAGCCGGCGGACCTGACGCGGCTGTGGGAGGTGGACGACGCCGTCCTGCACTCGCTGCGCGAGGGCCTGGTCGTGCTGGACCCCGCCGGGCGCGTGCAGGTCGTCAACGACGAGGCGCGCCGGCTGCTGCCGCCCGGGGCGGAGGGCGCCGCCGGCGGCGCGGCGGGGGTGGAGCTGCCGCCGGCGGTGCGCCGCCTCGTCGACGCCGGCGAGGACGTCGTCGACGACGTGCAGGTCACCGACGACCGGGTGCTCGTCGTCAGCCGGCTCGACGCCCGCTGGGAGGGCCGCCGCGTCGGCACGGTCGTCACCCTGCGCGACCACACCGAGCTGCAGGCGCTGACCCGCGACCTGGACGCGGTGCGCGGCCTGGCCGAGGCGCTGCGCTCGCAGGCCCACGAGGCGGCCAACCGGCTGCACGTCGTGGTCACCCTCGTCGAGCAGGGCCGCACCGCGCAGGCGGTGCAGTTCGCCACCGCCGAGCTGGCGGCGGCCCAGGAGCTCACCGACCTCGTCGTCGCCGACGTCGCGGACCCGGCGGTGGCGGCGCTGCTGGTGGGCAAGTCCGCCCAGGCCGCCGAGCGGGGCGTGGAGCTGGAGGTGGAGCCGGACACGGCGCTGCCCGCGGGGCTGCTGCCGGCGCGCGACCTGGTGACCGTCGTGGGCAACCTCGTGGACAACGCGGTGGAGGCGGCGATGGCGGGCGCCGAGCCGCGCTGGGTGCGGGTGCGCACCGGGTGCGTGGAGCGCGGCGGCGGCGCCGTCGTGGAGGTGCGGGTCACCGACTCCGGCGAAGGGCTGCCCGCCGGCCTGCTGGAGCAGGCGGTGCAGCGCGGCTGGTCGCGCAAGGAGCAGCGGCTCTCCCCGCACGGCACGCACGGGCTGGGCCTGGCGCTGGTGGGGCAGGTGGTGCGCCGGCACGGCGGCTCGATCGCGGTGGAGGAGCCCGTCACCCTCGACGACGGCGGCGGCACGCTCGTGGTGCGCCTGCCCGTGGGCACGGGCGCGGGCGTGGCGGGGGAGCGCGCGTGAGCGCTGCGCCGATCCGGGTCCTGGTGGTCGAGGACGACCCGGTGCTCGCCGCCGCGCACGCCCGGCTGGTCGAGGCGGTCGCCGGGTTCACCGTCGCCGCCACCGTGCACTCCGGCCGCCAGGCGCTGGCCGCCGTCGGCGCCGGCGGGGTGGACCTGGTGCTGCTGGACATGACGCTGCCGGACGTCGACGGGCTGCAGGTCCTGCGGGCGCTGCGGGCCGCGGCCGTCGGCGCCGACGTCGTGGCCGTCACCGCCGCCCGCGAGCCCGGCGTGGTGCGCCAGGCGCTGTCGATGGGCGTCGTGCAGTACCTGCTGAAGCCGTTCACCGCCGCCGCGCTGGAGGAGCGGCTGCGCGCCTACGCGCGCTTCCGCGAGGAGGTGGCCCGCGCGGCGGGCGGCGGCGGCGACGCCCTGGACCAGCGGGCCATCGACGAGGCCCTGGCGCAGCTGCGCACCGCCGCCGGCCCGGCGCGCGGGGTGGCGCCCGCGACCCTGCAGGCCGTGGTCGCCGCGCTGCGCGCCGCCCCGGCGGGTGCGGGGCTGTCCGCCGCGGAGGCGGCCGTCGCCACCGGGCTGTCCCGCGTCAGCGCCCGCCGCTACCTGGAGCACCTGGCCGGTGCGGGGCGGGTGCGCAGGGAACCGCGCTACGGCGGCTCCGGGCGCCCGGAGCTGGCGTACCTGCCGACGGCGGGGCTGTGAGGGCGGAGTGCCGGGGTCCGCTCCCGCACCCGGTCAGGCCGCGCCGGTGCGCTGCGGTGTGCGCTCGCCGGCGCCTGCCCGCCTCGTCGCGGGCGCACGCTCCGCGAGCTGCTGCGGCGGCACCGGCCGGCTGAACAGCCACCCCTGCGCCAGCGGGCAGCCCATCTCGGTGAGCAGCCGCGCCTGCTCGGCCGTCTCCACGCCCTCGGCGACCACCTGCAGGCCCAGCGTCGTGCTCAGCGACAGCAGCGCCTCCAGCATCCCCGCCCGGCGCGGGGACGTCGTGATGCCCGCGGTGAACCCGGCGTCCAGCTTGAGGTAGTCGGCGGGCAGCGTGTCCAGCCGGCTGAACGCCGAGTAGCCGGTGCCGAAGTCGTCGATGGCCACCCCGATGCCGTGCGAGCGCAGTTCGCGCAGCGCGGCCAGCGCGGCCTGCCCGGAGGCGTCCACGACGCTCTCGGTGACCTCCAGCACGAGCGAGGAGGCGGGGAATCCGGTGTCCGCCAGCACCTCCAGCACGCGCTGCGGGTAGTCGGGGTTCGTCAGCTCGCGGCCGGAGACGTTCACGGTGAGCACCAGGTCGCGCCCCCACGCCCGGCGCACGACCAGCGCGCCGCGGCAGGCGTCGGCCAGGACGGCCGGGCCCAGCTCGTGCACGAGACCACTGGTCTCGGCGACGTGCACGAACTCCAGCGGCGGCACCGGCCCGCGCACCGGGTGCGTCCAGCGGGCCAGCGCCTCCACGCCCACCACCTCCCCGTCGGCGGGGTCCACGATCGGCTGGAACCAGGCGCGCACGTCCCCCGCGGCCAGGGCGTCGGCGAGGTCCCGGGCCAGCGCCGCCGAGGTGTCGTCGAGCAGGCGGGCCCGCCCGCGCCCGGCGGCCTTCGCCGCGTACAGGGCGCTGTCGGCGCGGCGCATGAGCTCCGCGCCGCTCTCGCCGGGGGACAGCTCGGCCACGCCGCAGGACAGCGCCGCGCGGGTCCCGGTCGCGCGCAGCCGGTCCACCACCTCCAGCGCCCGCGGGCCGGGCAGCCCCGGCAGCAGGACCGCGAACTCGTCGCCGCCGTAGCGGGCCAGCACGGCGCCCGGCGGCAGGCCGCGCCGGTACTCCTCGCCGACGGCCCGCAGCAGCTCGTCGCCGGCGGCGTGCCCGTGGTGGTCGTTGACGCGCTTGAAGTGGTCCACGTCCAGCAGCGCCGCCGACAGCGGGGCGCCGGTGCGGGAGGCCACCGCGAGCTCGGCGTCCAGGGCGTCGTCGAAGCCGCGGCGGTTGGCCAGGCCGGTGAGGCCGTCGCGGCCGGCGTCGGCGGCCTCGTGCACGAGCAGGCCGACGACCCCGGCGATGACGCTGAGCAGCACGACCAGCGACACCGCCACGCCCGGCGTCATGCCGGGCCGGTCGCACAGCGCCCACGCCCCGGCGGCGGTGAGCACCGACAGGTGGGCGGTGGACTCGCGCCAGGTGAAGAAGAAGACCACGTCGATCGCCACGAACAGGTAGACCGCGCTGATCGCCAGGGCCGTGGCGAGCGTGGGGCACTTGGGCACCGCGAGGGTGATCAGCGCCGTGCCCGTGCCGGCGACGACGTGGAACGCCCACCGGGGCAGCACGTACCCGCGCAGCAGCAGCAGCACCCCGGCCAGCAGGGCGATCACGGCCAGCGCGCCCAGCTCCAGCCGGGTGGCGGCCACCGGGAACGGCGAGCCCAGCACCACGGCGAGGGCCGCGCCCCCGCCCGCCAGGTAGAAGGCGCCCGCGGTCGGGCCCATCACGCGCGGCGTCGCCACGGTGGGGACTCGGCGGGAAGCGGGCACGGTGGTCTGTCGACCGCCCCGGTGGCGTCCTGGAGCGCAGCCACCCGGGCGGGCGAACGCGCCGCCCCCTAGGGTGCGGGGCGTGGCCGCAGCGGAACGCATCACCGATCGCATCGTCTACCACGGCGAGGGGCCGTGCTGGTCCCAGCAGTGGGGCGGGCTGCGGTTCGTCGACATGGTGGCCGGCGACGTCCTGACCCTCACCCCCGCGGGGGAGGTGACGCGCCGCCACTACGGCGACGTCGCGGCGATCGTGCGCCCGCGCACCGGTGGCGGCGCGGTCGTGGCGGTCGAGCGCGGCTTCGTCCTGGAGGACGCCGACGGCACCCTCAGCCAGCTGCCGGAGCTGTGGGGCGCCGACGCCGGGCTGCGGATGAACGAGGGCGGCTGCGACCCCGACGGGCGCTTCTACGCCGGGTCCATGGCGTACGAGCAGTCCGGCGGTGCCGGCCAGGGCCGCGGGTCCGTGTTCCGCCTGGACCCCGACGGCTCGGTGAGCACGGTGCTGACCGGGGTGACGATCTCCAACGGCCTAGGCTTCAGCCCCGACGGGACGCTGGCCTACTACAACGACACCCCCACCGGCCGCACCGACGTCTTCGACTACGACCGCGAGGGCGGGCTGGCGAACCGCCGCCCGTTCGCGCAGGTCAACGACTCCTCGGGCGCGAACAACCCCGACGGGCTGTGCGTGGACGCCGAGGGCGGGGTGTGGACGGCGCTGTTCGGCGGTTCGGCGGTGCGCCGCTACGCCCCCGACGGCACCCTCGACGCGGTCGTGGAGGTGGGCGCGCGCCAGGTCACGGCCTGCACCTTCGGCGGCGCCGACCTGGACGAGCTGTTCATCACCACCTCGCGGGAGAACCTCGCCGACGACGACGACCCGGCGGCGGGCAGCCTCTTCCGGCACGTGCCGGGCGTGCGGGGCCTGCCGGTGCTGCCGTTCACCGGCTGAACGCGCCCGGGGCGGCTCAGCCCGTCGCCGCGGCGTCCCGCCCCTGCAGCGCCGGCGGCTCGGGCAGCACCGGCGGTTCGGGGGCGGGGGAGCTGCCGCCGGTGCGGCCGGCGGCCTCGTCGCGCAGCTGCTGCGCGAACTCCTCGGCCATCGCGAGCTTCTCGCGCAGCTTCTCCACCCGGGCGTCGGCCGCGGCGCGGAAGTCGTCGAGCTGGTCGAACAGCTCCTCGCGGGGCGTGCCGGAGGGCAGCCGGCCGTCCAGGGCGTCGAGGATCGAGAGCAGCTCGCGCATCTCCTCCAGGGAGAAGTCCAGCGGCTTCATGCGCTTGAGGACCAGGAGCCGGTACACGTCCATCTCGGTGTACAGGCGGAAGCCGCCGGGCGTGCGCGCCGAGGGCGCGACCAGGCCCATCTCCTCGTAGTAGCGGATGGTGCGGAAGCTGTAGCCGACGCGTTCGACCACCTCGCCGATCTGCATGAGCTCGCCCACGGGCAGCTCCTCCCGTCCTCGGTCCCCCGCCTCGTGCGGGCTGGGGCCCGCGATCCAGCCCTCGATCGTACGCTCGCGCTGTTCCCAGCACCGTCCCCTCTGACTAGCCTGCACCGTGTGACACGACTGATCACGGCACGTGACAGCGCCGCGGCCGGCACCGGCCGTCGTGGCTGAGGGCGGCGCCGTGGCGGGCGGCGCTGCACGCCGCACCGTGCTGCTGGCCGTCGCCGGGGCCCTGCCCCTGCTGGCCGCCGCACCCGCCGCGGCGGCACCGGTCCAGCCCCCCGGTCAGGACGAGGTCGACGCGGCGCGGGCGGCCGCCGCGGGCACCGCCCAGCGGGTCGCCGCGCTGCAGGCCGAGCTGACCCGGCAGCAGGCCGACCTCGACGCCGCGCACGTGCGCCTGTCGGTCGCCGCGGAGGACTTCGCGCAGGCGCGGGAGCTGCTGCAGCAGCGGGCCGCCGAGGCGTCGCTGGCGGCCGGTGCCGCCGGGACGGCCCGCGCCGAGCTGGACGGCGCCCGCCTCGCCCTGGGGCGGCTCGCCTCCCGCAGCTACCGCGCCGCCGGCGGCGACCTCGGGCCGCTGGCGTCCGTGCTGGGGGCGGGCTCCGCCCAGGACCTGCTGGACCGCTCGGCCACCCTGGGCCGCCTCACCGAGCACCGCGACGAGGCCGTCGAGCGCGCCGACCGGGCGCAGCGCACCGCCGAGGCCGCCCGCGCCGAGGCTGAGACCGCCGCCGCCGCGCAGCAGCGGGCCACCGACGCCGCCGCCGCGGCCCGCACCGCCGCGGAGGCCGCAGCCGCCGCCGCGGACGCCGCCGTCACGGCCACCCGGACGCGCACCGAGGAGCTGATCGCCGAGCTCGCCCGGCTGCAGCGGACCACCGTGGAGCTGGAGCGGGAACGGCAGGCCGGCCTGGCCGCCGAGGAGCAGGGGCGCCGCGAGGCGGCCGCGAGGCAGGCCGCCGAGGCCGCCGCCGGGTCCTCGACGGGCGCGCCGCCCGTGCCGGTGGCGGCCGGCCCCACCCCGGGGGCGGACACCGCCGTGGCCTGGGCCCTGGACCAGCTCGGCAAGCCGTACCGGTGGGGCGGGGAGGGCCCCGACGCCTTCGACTGCTCCGGCCTGACCCTGTGCGCCTGGGAGGCCGCCGGCGTGCGGCTGCCGCACTCCTCGCGCCTGCAGCGCTCCAGCGGGGCGCCGGTGCCCCTGGCCGACCTGGCGGCCGGGGACCTCGTCTTCTACGCCACCGACACCTCCGACCCGGCCACGGTCCACCACGTCGGCGTGGTGGTCTCGCCCGGGCGGATGGTGGAGGCCCCGCACACCGGGGCCGTGGTGCGCACCGCGTCGATCTACCGCTCCGGGCTGCTGCCGCACGGCACCCGGCCCCGCTGATCCAGCCCGGCTGACCGGGACCCTCCGGGCGGTCGCCCGCCCGGAGGGGGATCGGTCAGTGGCCGGCGCCGGCCTCGTAGGAGGTGCCCTTGGCGCGCTCGTACGACGCCGCGATCTCCTTCTCGGCCTCCTCGCGGCCGGCCCAGTTGGCGCCCTCGACGGACTTGCCGGGCTCGAGGTCCTTGTAGGTCTCGAAGAAGTGCTGGATCTCGAGGCGGTCGAACTCGCTGACGTCGGCCAGGTCCTGGATGTTGTCCCAGCGCGGGTCGCCCGCCGGCACGGCGAGGATCTTGTCGTCGCCGCCGGCCTCGTCGCGCATGTGGAACATGCCGATCGCGCGGCAGGCGATGAGGCAGCCCGGGAACGTGGGCTCCTCCAGGAGCACCAGCACGTCCAGCGGGTCGCCGTCCTCGCCCAGCGTGCCCTCGATGAACCCGTAGTCGTGCGGGTAGCGCGTGGACGTGAAGAGCATGCGGTCCAGCCGGATGCGGCCGGTCTCGTGGTCCACCTCGTACTTGTTGCGCTGACCCTTGGGGATCTCGATGGTCGCGTCGAACTCGGTCGGCTGCGTCGGCTTCACGACCTCGTCCGAGGGGTGGTTCTCCGACGTGGGTGCCTTGGTCACGCTGCTCCTCTCGCGGGGCCCGGCCGGGCCCGTCCTGTCGACCCGGCGCCACGTCCGGCGCCCGGCGGTCGCGCTAGTGTCGCGCAGTCGCCCGCCGGTCACGGACGGGCGGGGTCCGGACGGGGGACGAGGGGGAGCGGGTGCGCAGGGGCGCGGCGGGCCTGGCCGGTGCGGCCACGGCCCTGGTCCTCCTGGCCGGGTACGCCGGCCTGGACGTCGCCGACGCCGTGCCCGGCCCGCTGACGACCACCCCGCCGCCCACCGCCGAGCCGCTGCCCACCGCCCCGGCCGCCGTCGCGCCGGACGCGGCGCCCGCGCCCGTGCTGGCCCCGCCCGGCACCGCCGCGCCCGTCCCGGACCCCGCCGCGCTGCAGGCGCGCCTCGCCCCGGTCCTGGCCGACCCCGCGCTGGGCCCGGCGCCCTCCGCGGTCGTCGCCGACGCCCTCACCGGCGAGGTCCTGCTCTCCCTGGCCGCGGACGCGCCCCGCACCCCCGCCTCCGTCACCAAGCTGCTGACCGCCGCCGCCGCCCTGCACGTGCTGGGGCCGGGTTCGCGCGCCGCGACGACCGTGGTGCGGGGCACCTCCCCCGACGAGGTGGTGCTCGTCGCCGGCGGCGACGTCCTGCTGTCCGCCGGGGCGGGCGAGCCCGGCGCCGCGGCCGGGCGCGCCGGGCTGGCCGACCTCGCCGCCGCCACCGCCGCCGCCCTGCGCGAGGCCGGCGCGGGCACCGTGGCCGTGCGCCTGGACGACGCCCTGTTCAACGGCCCGGCCGTCTCGCCCGGGTGGGGCGCCGGCGACGTCGCCGCCGGGTACGTCGCACCGATCGCCCCGATCGCCGTCGACGAGGGCCGCCTCGTGCCCGGGCGGGACGCGCCCCGCGCCGCCGACCCCGCCCTCGAGGCCGCCCGCACCTTCGCCCGGCTGCTCGCCGAGCAGGGCGTCGCCGTGGCGCCCGCCGACGTCGACGGCGGCGTGGCCCGCGCCGCCGCCGACCCCGGCGCGCCGGTGCTGGCGCGGGTGGAGTCGGCCACCACCGCCGCGCAGGTCGAGCTGATGCTCACCGAGAGCGACAACACCCTCGCCGAGGTGCTGGGCCGGCGGGTGGCGGTGGCCACCGGGCGCCCCGGCACCTTCGAGGACGCCGGCGCCGCGGTCACCGCAGCCGTCGCCGACCTGGGCGTGGACGTCACCGGGGTGCAGCTGCAGGGCGTCAGCGGGCTGGGCCGCGGCACCCGCCTGCCGGCGCGGGTGCTCACCGACCTGCTGGCGCTGGCCACCTCCGACGAGCGGCCCGAGCTGTCGGCCCTGCTCAGCGGCCTGCCCGTGGCCGGGGTCACCGGCACCCTGGCCGAGCGCTACCGCGGCGAGTCCGCCGCCGCGGCGGGCGTGGTGCGCGCCAAGACGGGCACCCTGACCGGCGTCAGCTCGCTGGCCGGGTACGTGCGCGACGCCGACGGCCGGGTGCTCGCCTTCGCCGTCCTGTCCGACGCCGTGCCCGCGGGCGCCTCCTGGGGCGCGCGCCGCGCCGAGGACGCCCTCGCCGCGGCGCTCGCCGCCTGCGGCTGCTCCTGAGCGCCCCACGCTCCCCGCCGCACGCTCCCCGCCGCACGCTCCCCGCCGCACGCGCACCCGAGCGGGCGGCGCGTAGCGTGCCGCCATGGACGCACCGGGGACCAGCAGCCGCACCGTCGCCGCGTACGTCGACTTCGACCTCGCCGCCCGGCTGGCCGCGCGGCTGGTGCCCGCGGGCCCGCGCGTCGGCCGCGACGAGGTCGCCGACGTCGTCGGGGAGCTGCGCGAGGCGGCCGCCTCGTCCGCCGCCCCGGTGGCCGCCACCGCCCGCCTGCACCGCGACCCCGCGGTCGCGCCCGAGCCGCCCGCCCTGGTGGTGGACCGCGCCTCGTGGGCGCGCGCCAACGTGGAGGCGCTGCGCGCCCTGCTGGAGCCCGTGGCCGTGCCCGCCCCGCCGCCGGGCCGGCGCGGCCCGCAGCAGGGTGGCCGCGCCGACCGCGCCACCACCGCGGTCGGCCGGCGCACCACGGGCGCGGAGACCGGCGCGCTGCTGGCGTTCCTGTCCTCGCGGGTGCTGGGGCAGTTCGACGTCTTCTCCGGCGTCGACGCCGGCTCCCCGGGGCGGCTGCTGCTGGTGGCGCCCAACGTGGTGCAGGTGGAGCGGGACCTGGGCGTGGACCCGGGCGACTTCCGCCGTTGGGTGTGCCTGCACGAGGAGGCGCACCGGCTGCAGTTCGGCGCCAGCCCGTGGCTGCGCCGCTGGGTGACCGACGAGGCCCGCGGGCTGTCGGTGGACCTGCTGGCCCACCCCCGCGACCTCGGCGAGCGGCTGGGCGGGGTGCTGCGCGGCCTGCCGGACCTGCTGCGCGGGGACGACGGCCCCGGTGCCGGGGCCGGCCTGGCGGACCTGCTGCAGACCCCCGGGCAGCGCGAGCGGGTGCGCCGGGTGGTGGCGGTCATGTCGCTGCTGGAGGGTCACGCCGACGTCGTGATGGACGAGGTCGGCCCGCAGGTCGTGCCGACCGTGGCGACGATCCGGGCGCGCTTCACCGAGCGCCGCCGCGGCCGCGGCTCGCTGGACCAGCTGACGCGCCGGCTGCTGGGCCTGGACGCCAAGACCCGCCAGTACGCCGACGGCGCCCGCTTCGTGCGCGGGGTGCTGGAGCGGGTGGGCTGGGACGGGCTGAACGCCGTGTGGCGCGGCCCGGACGAGCTGCCGTCGCCGGAGGAGATCGCCGACCCGGCCGCCTGGGTGCGCCGGGTGCACGGCTGAGCGGGTGAGCGGGCCGCCGGCGCCGGTGGCCGCGGTGCGGGTGGCGGTGCGCGCGGACCTGCGCGCGCTGGGCGCCGCGCCGGGCTCGCTGGTGCTGGCCGCGTGCAGCGGCGGTGCGGACTCCCTCGCGCTGGCGGCGGCGCTGGCGTTCGAGGCACCCCGCGCCGGCCTGCGCGCCGGGGCGGTGAGCGTCGACCACGGCCTGCACCCGGGCTCGGCGGACGTGGCCCGGCGCGTGCGCCACGTGTGCGCGGCGGTGCTGGGCCTGGAGCCGGTGCTGACCACCCGGGTGGCCGTCGGCCGTGCGGGTGGTCCCGAGGCCGCCGCCCGCGCGGCCCGGTACGCCGCGCTGGAGCACCTGGCGCAGGCGTCGGGCGCCGTCGCGGTGCTGATCGGGCACACCCTGGACGACCAGGCCGAGACGGTCCTGCTGGGCCTGGCGCGCGGGTCGGGCACCCGCAGCCTGGCGGGGATGCCCGCGGTGCGCGGGGTGCTGCGCCGCCCGCTGCTGGGCGTGCCGCGAGCCGTGGTGCGCGCGGCCTGCGCGGCGCAGGGGCTCGAGCCGTGGGAGGACCCGGCCAACGCCGACCGGGCCCTGGCCCGCGCCCGGGTTCGCCACGACGCGCTGCCCGCGCTGGAGGCGGCGCTGGGCCCGGGGGTGGCGGCGGCGCTGGCCCGCTCGGCGCGGGCGCTGCGCGAGGACGCCGACGCCCTGGACGAGCTGGCCGCCCAGCGCGACCCGTTCCGCGCCGGCGCCGCGGAGGTGGCCGACCTGCTGGCCGCCCCGGCGGCGCTGCGGCGGCGCTGGCTGCGGCGGGCCGCGCTGGCCGCCGGCTGCCCCGCCGGGGCGCTGGCCGCCGCGCACGTCGACGCGGTGGACGCGCTGCTGCTGCGCTGGCGCGGGCAGGGTCCGGTGCACCTGCCGGGGGGTGCCAGGGCCCACCGGGCGTGTGGCAGGCTCGTGCTCACGCCCGCGGGGGCGGGAGCACCCGCGTGAGCCCCGACGACACGACAGCCCGGAGGACCCCGTGGACGCCGCCGACGCCGGCACCGACCTCGACCACGTCCTGCTCACCCGCGAGCAGGTGGCCGCGCGGGTGGCCGAGCTCGCCGCGCAGCTGGACGAGGACTACCGCGACAAGGACGTCCTGCTCGTGGGCGTCCTGAAGGGCGCGGTCATGGTCATGGCCGACCTCTCGCGCGCCATGAGCATCCCGCTGTCGATGGACTTCATGGCCGTCAGCTCCTACGGCTCGGGCACCAAGTCCTCCGGCGTGGTGCGCATCCTCAAGGACCTGGACGCCGACATCTCCGGCCGCCACGTGCTCGTGGTGGAGGACATCATCGACTCGGGCCTGACCCTGTCCTGGCTGCTGGCGAACCTCGGCTCGCGCGGGCCGGCGTCGGTGCGGGTGTGCGCGCTGCTGCGCAAGCCGGACGCGGCGAAGGTGCAGGTGGACGTGGCCTACGTCGGCTTCGACATCCCCAACGAGTTCGTCGTCGGCTACGGCCTGGACTTCGCCGACGAGTACCGCAACCTCGACTGCGTCGCCACCCTCGCCCCGCACGTCTACAGCTGAGGACCGCCCCGGTCCGGCGGCGACGCTCGGGCAGAAGCGCATCGGGATACCGATAGAGGTATCGGGAAAGCGACAGCGTGGTCCCGTGGACGCCACGAACCCGCTGCGGTCCATCGCGCCCACGGTGGACGCCGACGTGCTGCACACCCTCGACCGGGACCACGTCCTCGCCGGCGCCGTGCTGGCGGCGGTCCTCCTCGGGTCTCGGGCCCGGGGCGAGGCCGGGTCCGACGGCGACCTGGACCTGCTGCTCGTGCGCGACGACGGCGTCGACCTCGACGGCCCGTGGGGCGAGCAGGTGCACCACCTGGGGGAGGAGGTGGAGGCGCTGACGGGCAACGCGGTGCAGTTCGTGCAGGTCACGCGTTCGCAGCTGTCGACGGCCGCCCGTGAGGGGCAGCCGTTGCTGGCCGGTCTGCGGGCCGATGGCCGGGTGCTCGTCGGGCCGGGGCTGCGGATGCTGCTGACGGAGGTGGGCCGCGCGTGAGCGGACGGACTGCGCGGACCGGGGCGTGCACGGCGGCCGATGCCCGCACCCGTCTGCGGCAGGCCCAGCTGCACCTGGGAGCGGCCGAGCTCGTGCGGTCGGAGCAGCTCTCCGAGGCGGCCACCGTCGCCACCCCGCGCCGCGGTGGCGCGGTGCTGGCCACCCCGTTGGCTGAGGTGGTCCGCCGCCGGATCCCGCCACCGCCTTTCACTTCGAGCAAGGCGTGAAGTGAAAGAGGTCGGCGTCGGGGAGGTGCGCGTTGCGCTTCTCGCTCTTCCGCTGACGGCGAACCGGTGGGACGCGACCGGAACAGCAGCCCACCCCCACCCGTTGGTTCCCCTGAGAACCGGGCGGACGGCTGCCGGGTCGGCGCGTCGGCGCCGCGGTGTACCGTCGAGCGTCCGGCTGGACCGAGCAGGAGGGACAGGGGGCGTCCCCTTCCACAGATGTC
Source organism: Kineococcus auxinigenes (assembly GCF_050871525.1). NCBI lineage: Bacteria > Bacillati > Actinomycetota > Actinomycetes > Kineosporiales > Kineosporiaceae > Kineococcus > Kineococcus auxinigenes. The sequence continues at coordinate 48,158 of NZ_JBKBCT010000010.1, forward strand.
GAACCTCAAGCGTGTAGTCCGCGGCCCGTGGCTCTGGATCGTGGTGGCCGTCGCGGTCGTGGCGATCGGCGCGTCCTTCTTCGCCTCCAGCGGCACCACCGAGGTGTCCACCACCCGTGCCCTGGAGCTCATCGACGAGAACCAGGTCGAGAGCGCCACCCTCACCGACGGCAACCAGCGCATCGAGCTGCGCCTGAAGGACGGCGTGGAGGTCGACGGCGCGACCACCGTGCGCTCGTACTACATCTCCCAGCGCGGCCAGGAGGTCCTGGACGCCCTGGAGGCCTCCGACGTCGAGAGCGTCACCGACGAGGTGCCGACCACGAGCCTGCTGTCGTCCCTGCTGTTCACGGTCGGCCCGATCCTGCTGCTCCTGCTGCTGTTCTGGTGGCTGATGAGCCAGATGCAGGGCGGCGGCAGCCGGGTCATGCAGTTCGGCAAGTCCAAGGCCAAGATGATGACCAAGGACACCCCCAAGACGACGTTCGCCGACGTCGCCGGCGCCGACGAGGCCGTCGAGGAGCTCCACGAGATCAAGGAGTTCCTGGAGGACAACGCCAAGTTCCTCGCCGTCGGCGCGAAGATCCCCAAGGGCGTCCTGCTCTACGGCCCGCCCGGCACCGGCAAGACCCTCCTCGCGCGCGCCGTCGCCGGCGAGGCCGGGGTGCCGTTCTACTCGATCTCCGGTTCGGACTTCGTGGAGATGTTCGTCGGCGTAGGCGCCTCCCGCGTGCGCGACCTCTTCGAGCAGGCCAAGCAGAACGCCCCCGCGATCATCTTCGTCGACGAGATCGACGCCGTGGGCCGGCACCGCGGCGCGGGCCTGGGCGGCGGGCACGACGAGCGCGAGCAGACGCTGAACCAGCTGCTGGTCGAGATGGACGGCTTCGACGTCAAGACGAACGTCATCCTCATCGCCGCCACGAACCGCCCCGACATCCTCGACCCGGCGCTGCTGCGCCCGGGCCGCTTCGACCGCCAGATCGCGGTGGAGGCCCCCGACATGGAGGGCCGGCACAAGATCCTGCAGGTGCACTCCAAGGGCAAGCCGATGGCTCCCGGGATCGACCTGCTCTCCGTGGCCCGCCGCACACCGGGCTTCTCCGGCGCGGACCTGGCCAACGTCCTGAACGAGGCGGCGCTGCTGACCGCCCGCGCCGGCGCCAAGGTCATCGACGACGCCGCCCTCGACGAGGCCATCGACCGCGTCATGGCCGGCCCGCAGAAGCGCACCCGCCGGATGGGCGAGAAGGAGCTGAAGGTCACCGCGTACCACGAGGGTGGTCACGCGCTGGTGGCCGCGGCGCTGCCGAACACCGACCCGGTGACGAAGGTGACGATCCTGCCGCGCGGGCGGGCCCTCGGCTACACGATGGTGCTGCCCACGGAGGACAAGTACTCCACCTCGCGCAACGAGATCCTCGACCAGCTCGCGTACGCCCTGGGCGGTCGCGTCGCCGAGGAGCTCGTCTTCCACGACCCGACCACGGGCGCCAGCAACGACATCGAGAAGGCCACCGGGATGGCCCGCAAGATGGTCACCCAGTTCGGCATGAGCGAGCGCATCGGCGCGATCAAGCTCGGCAGCGGTGGCGGTGAGGTCTTCCTCGGCCGCGACATGGGCCACGAGCGCGACTACTCCGAGGGCGTCGCCGGCATCGTCGACGAGGAGGTCCGCCGCCTCATCGAGGCCGCCCACGACGAGGCGTGGGAGATCCTCGTGGAGCACCGTCAGGTCCTGGACGACCTCGTCGTCGCCCTGCTGGACAAGGAGACCCTCAACCAGGCCGAGCTGGCGGAGATCTTCGCGCCCGTCGTGAAGCGCCCGCAGCGCCCGGTGTGGCTGTCCAGCGACCGCCGCCACGTCTCGGACGTGCCGCCGGTGACGGGCCCGCGCGAGCGCGCCGCCCTCAACGGCCACGGTGCGCAGGTCCCGCTGAACCGCACCCACGAGGAGCCGTGACCGGCGGCACCACCGCTCCGGCCGGCCCCCCGGCGCGCACGGGCGTCGACACCGCGCGCGCCGAGGCCGCGGTCCGGGAGTTCCTGCTGGCCATCGGCGAGGACCCGGACCGCGAGGGCCTGCGCGACACCCCCGCCCGCGTCGCCCGCGCGGCGGGGGAGCTGTTCGCCGGCCTGTCGCAGGAACCGGCCGACGTGCTGGTCACCGACTTCGGCCTCGAGCACGACGAGCTGGTCCTGGTGAAGGACATCGAGCTGCAGTCCACCTGCGAGCACCACCTGCTGCCCTTCCACGGCGTCGCGCACGTCGGCTACATCCCCGGCGAGCACGGCCGCGTCACGGGCCTGTCGAAGCTGGCGCGCCTGGTCGACGTCTACGCCCGCCGCCCGCAGCTGCAGGAGCGCCTGACCACCCAGGTCGCCGACGCCCTCGTGGACGGGCTGCACCCGCGCGGCGTCATCGTCGTCGTGGAGTGCGAGCACTCCTGCATGACGTACCGGGGCGTGCGCAAGCCGGGCGCGAAGACCGTCACCTCCGCGGTGCGCGGGGGCCTGCGCCACCCCGCCACCCGGGCGGAGGCGATGAGCCTCATCGTGGCGGGGCACCGGTGAGCGCCCCCGCGGGTCCGCTCGCCGCCCTGCTGGAGCCGGGCCGCTGCCGCGTCGTGGGGGTCGTCAACGTCACGGCCGACTCCTTCTCCGACGGCGGGCGCTTCCTCGCCGCCGGCGACGCCGTGGCGCGCGGCCTGGCGCTGGTCGCCGCCGGCGCCGACGTGGTGGACGTGGGCGGGGAGTCCACCCGCCCCGGGGCGGGCCGGGTGGACGCCGCCGAGGAGCTGCGCCGCGTGGTCCCCGTGGTGCGCGAGCTGGCCGGGCGCGGCGTCGCCGTGAGCGTGGACACGATGCGCGCGCAGGTCGCCGTGGCGGCGGTCGAGGCCGGCGCGGTGCTCGTCAACGACGTCTCCGGCGGCCTGGCCGACCCGGCGATGGCACCGGCCGTGGCGGGCCTGGACGCCGGGTACGTGCTCTCGCACTGGCGTGGGCACTCCGACGTCATGGCCTCCCTGGCCGTCTACGGCGACGTGGTCGCCGAGGTCGAGCGTGAGCTGGCCCGGCGCCTGGACGCGGTCGCCGCCGCCGGCGTGGACCCCGAGCGCGTCGTGCTGGACCCCGGCCTGGGCTTCGCGAAGGTCGCCGAGCACGACTGGGCGCTGCTGGCGGCCCTGCCGCGGCTGGCCGCGCTGGGCCGCCCGCTGCTGGTGGGCGCCTCCCGCAAGAGGTTCCTGGGGGCGCTGCTGGCCGCCGGCGACGGCACCGTCCCGCCGCCCGCGGGGCGCGACGACGCCACGGCCGCGGTCTCGGCGCTGGCCGCGGCGGCGGGCGCCTGGGGTGTGCGGGTGCACGAGGCGGCGGCCTCGGCGGCCGCCGTGCGGGTCGCGCGCGCGTGGGCGCTGGCGGGTGCGGGGGTGGCGGTGCCGTGAGCTCCCTGGAGGCCGCCGGGCCCGTCCTCGGCGCGGACGGGCGGGTGCTGGACCGCATCGTGCTGCGGGGCCTGCGCGCCGTGGGCCGGCACGGGGTCTTCGACGCCGAGCGCCGCGACGGGCAGCCGTTCGGCCTGGACGTCGCGCTGCACCTGGACGTCGCCGAGGCCGCCGCGGGCGACGACCTGTCCGCGACCGTCGACTACGGCGCGCTGGCCGAGGAGCTGGTGACGGTCCTGACGGGCGAGCCGGTCGCGCTGCTGGAGACCCTCGCCGAGCGGGTGGCGGCCGCCTGCCTGGCCCGCTCGCCGCGGGTGGTGGCCGTGGACGTCGTCGTGCACAAGCCGCGCGCGCCGCTGGCCGTCCCCTTCGACGACGTGGAGCTCGCGGTGCGCCGGGTGCGGGCGTGAACCCCACCGGGAACGCGCACGGGCCCGGTGCCGCGGCGGTGCCCGTCGTGCTGTCGCTCGGCGCGAACCTGGGCGACCGGGCCGCGGCGCTGGCCGCGGCGGTGGCCGAGCTGCGCGCCGCGGACGGCCTCGTCGTCGAGGCCGTGTCCGAGCCGCTGGCCAGCGCACCGGTGGGGGAGGTGCTGGAGCAGCCGGAGTTCCTCAACCTCGTGGTCCTGGCGCGCACGAGCCTGCCGCCGCGGGAGCTGCTGGCGCTGTGCCACGAGGTGGAGCGCCGCGGCGGCCTGGACCGCTCGGCCAAGGTGCCCGGCGGCCCGCGGCCCATCGACGTGGACGTCGTCGCGCACGGCGCGACGGTGCTGGACGAGCCGGACCTCGTCCTGCCCCACCCGCGCGCGCACGAGCGCACCTTCGTGCTGGCGCCGTGGGCGCAGCTGGACCCCGGCGCGGTGCTGCCCGGCCCGCGCGGCGGCCCGGTGCGCGACCTCCTGGACCGCCTGGTGGGGGAACGGGCGTGAAGCCCACCCGCCCGGGGGTCCTGCTGGCCGTGGGGTTCCTCGCCGCGGTGCTGTCCTGGTCGGGGCTGCGGGCGTGGACGGCCACCGGTTCCGCCGAGCCGCTGCTGCTGTGGCGCACGACCCTGACGATCGCGCTGCTGGCGGTGGCCGTGTTCGGGCTGGGCTGGCCGGTGCGGCAGTGGGTGCGCGGCGACCGCGCCCGGCGCATCGACGCGCTGCGCGCCGCGCGCACCGCGGTGCTGGCGAAGGCCGCGTGCGTCGCCGGCGCCCTGCTGTCGGGGCTGTCGACCGGGTTCGCCGTGCACTACCTGCCGACCCTGGAGATCGTCGCGCGCCGCGAGCAGTTCCTCGTGGCCCTCGCCGACCTCGCCGTCTCCGTCGCGCTGCTGGTCGCGGGCCTGGTGGTGGAGCGCTACTGCCGGGTGCCGCCCGAGGACGACCCCGGCGAGGGCGCGGAGCGCGCGGGCACCTGAGGCGGCACCCGGTGCGGCCGCCGCGCGGGGCCGGGGCCCACGTGCACCCGCCCCTTGCCGGCGCGCTTGGCCGTGTACATCGCGGCGTCGGCCGCCGCCACCAGCCGCTCGGCGGTCTCCTCGAGGTCCGGTCCGCTGCGGTGGCCGGGCCGCCCCGCCCCGCCCGCGGCGGCCACGCCCACGCTCACCCCGACGCTGAAGCCGCCGGCCGCCACCCCCACCGGCTCGCGCAGCACCGCCACCAGGCGCTCGCCGAGCGCGACCACCTCGCCGGGGTCGCCGGTGCCGGGGCGCACGACGGCGAACTCGTCGCCGCCGGAGCGCGCGAGCGTGTCGCCCTCGCGCAGGCACGCCGCGAAGCGGGCGGCGACCTCGCGCAGCACGGCGTCGCCCGCCGCGTGCCCGGCGGTGTCGTTGACGTCCTTGAAGCCGTCCAGGTCGCAGTACAGGACCGCGGCGGGGCCGGCGGCGAGGGCGTCGCGCAGGCGCTCGCCCAGCAGGACCCGGTTGGGCAGGCCGGTCAGCGCGTCGTGCCGGGCCTGGTGCAGCAGCGCGGCCTCGGCCGCGCGCCGAGCGGTGACGTCCTCCACGAGGCACAGCAGGTAGGGCGCCGCACCGTCCCGGCCCGGCACGGGTGCGGCCGACAGCAGGCCCCGGCGGACGTCGCCGCCGGCGTGCAGGTAGCGCCCTTCCAGCAGGGCGCGGTGCTCCGCCCCGGTGCGCGGCGGCCCCTCCAGGACCGCCCGGTGGGCGGGGGCGTCGCCCGGGTGCAGCAGGTCCGCGAAGCGCAGCCGCCGCAGGGCCGTCTCGTCCCGGCCGGTGAAGGCGCACGCGGTGGCGTTGACCTCCAGGACGCGGCCACCCCCGCCACCGACCATGAACATGGCCACGGGTGCGGTGTCGAAGGCGAGGCGGAAGCGCTGCTCGGAGGCGGTGAGCCGGGCGGAGCGCTCCTGCACCTCGCGGTACGCCTCGCGCAGCTCGGCGTCGAGGCGCTGGCGCTCCTCGCGGTGCAGCACCAGGGGGGTGACCACGCCGATCAGCACGAGCGCCAGCAGCTGGGAGTACAGGGCGGCGCGCGGTTCGGGCAGGGTGGCGAAGGGGCCGTGCTGCCAGACGAGGACCAGCAGGGCGTCGCCGGCCACGGTCGTGCCCAGGGCTGCGAGCGGGGCCAGCCGCAGCCCGGTCCACACGGACAGCGGCGTCATGAGGAACGCCAGCGGCAGGCTGCTCGGCTGCGCGTAGAGCCAGCCCAGGGACGCGCAGGTCGCGACCGCGACGAGCAGCACCTCGCTGCGCCCGGCCTCGGCCCGCACCGGGGTGCGCGTGCGGTCCCCGACCCACAGCCACAGCACCGCCACCGCGAGGGTGCTGGCGGTGTGGCGCACGGTCCAGGACAGCAGGTCCTCGACCGCGCGGTCGGTGCCCACGGCGGGGCCGGCGGCCCCGACCCCCACGAGCGCGCCGGCCAGTGCCCCGCTCACCGCGGCCAGGGTGAGGACCCACACGTCCCGGGGCCGGCGCAGCCGGAACCCGCGGGGCTCGAACCGCTGGTGCACCCAGCAGGCCGCCAGCGCCTGCACCGCCCCGGTGGCGGCGAGCAGGGTCGCCGGTCCGGCGGGCTTGCCCGTGAGCAGCTGCGCCGCCGTGCCGGAGACCAGCAGCAGCGCCGCGTCGCGCCACCGCTCGCGCGGTGAGCGCCAGGACCTCGCCAGCCAGACGAACCCGATGCCCGCCGCCGGCCACACCACGGCCAGGGGGGAGCCCTCGGGCGCCGAGGCGCGCCCGAGCAGGACGGCGGTCGCGTGCAGGAGCGCGAAACCGGCCGGGACGGCCGCGCGGCCGAGCCGGGAGCGGTTCACCCCAGGAGCATCGGGTCCGCGGGCGCCGGGGTTGAGGTCCCGGCACACCCGCGCCGCGGCGCACGTCGCCCGGGGAACCGGTGCCCCGGACCCCGGGCCGCCGGGAGAGCGCGTCAGGCGCGGAAGCGGCCCACCAGCTCCTGCAGCCGGGCGGACGTCTGCGCGAGCTCGCGCGCGACCACCTCGCCCTCCGCGAGGGAGGCGCTGGTGGCGCGGGTGGCCGCGGCGACCCCGTCGATGCTGCCGGCGATGCCCGCGGCGCCACCGGCGGCCTCACCCACGCTGCTGCTCATCGCGGCGGTCGTGGCGGTCTGCTCCTCCACGGCCGAGGCGATGGTGCCCTGGTAGTCGCTGATGGTGCCGACGATGCGGGTGATGTCCGCGATGGCCCGCACCGCGCCCTCGGTGTCGGTCTGGATGGTCGCCACCCGGCGGGAGATGTCCTCGGTGGCCTGGGCGGTCTGCTGGGCCAGTTCCTTGACCTCGCCGGCGACGACGGCGAAGCCCTTGCCCATCTCGCCGGCGCGGGCCGCCTCGATGGTGGCGTTCAGCGCCAGCAGGTTCGTCTGCTCGGCGATGGCGGTGATGACCTTCACGACGTTGCCGATCTCGGCGGAGGACTCCCCGAGCTTGGAGACCGTCTCGTTGGTGCTGGAGGCGACCTCGACGGCCTCCTGCGCCACCCGGGCCGCGTCGTTGGCGTTCTGGGAGATCTCGTGGATCGACAGGCCCATCTCGGAGGCGCCGGCGGCCACGGTCTGCACGCTGCTGGAGACGTCCGCGGCGGAGGCGGCGACCACGTCGGCCTGACCGGCGGCCTCCTGGGCGCTGGCCGCGATCTGCTCGGTGACGCCGGCGAGGCGGCGGGAGCTGTGGTCGAGGGTGCCGGTGGACTCCGACAGCTGGCGCACGAGGGAGGCGATGCCCTCGCGCGCGCGGTTGACGGCCCCGGCCATGGCACCCAGCTCGTCGCGGGAGTGCACGGTGGCGGCGACCGTCAGGTCCCCGTCGGCGACCGCGTCCAGGGCGGCGCCCACCGAGCCCAGCTGGCGGCGCACGGTGCGGACCACGAACACCGCCAGCGCACCGGCGAGCGCCAGGCCCGCCAGGAGGGCGGCGACGACGACGGTGCGCACCCGCCGGTACTCGGCGCCCGCCTCCTCGCTCTTGGCCTGCGCCGCCTGCGCCTCGGCCTCCTGCAGGGCGGTGATGGCCTCGTTGAACCCGTTCTCGGCCGTGTTGAACCGGGGCCCGATCTCCGTCGCGGCGGGCATCGTGAACCCGGCCGGGGGCGTCTGCTGGAACATGATGACGTCGCGCAGCGCGACGTAGTCGGCGTAGGAGGCGCGCACGTCCTCGACGGCGGCCGCGGCGGCCGGGCCGGTGGCGCCGGCGGCGTAGCGCTCCAGCGCCTCCTCGACGACGGCGTCCGCCTCCTGCGCCGAGCTCAGGGCGTCCGCGTGGCCGGCGGCGTCGGCGGCGATGCTGTTCAGCAGCGAGGCGCGGTACATGGCGGTGATCCCGCCGCGCACGGTGGCGATCTCCTGCATGCCGTCCACGTGCTCCGCCTTGACGGCCTTCAGCTCGGTGTCCAGGTCGGCCATGCCGCTCACGCCCAGGGCGCCCACGCCGACGGCCACCGCCGACGCGGCGAGCACCGCTGCGGAGATCTTGGCGGTCACCGAGCGGTCGGCGAGCAGTCGGCGGGTTCCAGGGGCGTCCACGGGGTCCTCCTCGACGGGCGGACGCCCCGGGTGGCGGTTCCACCGGCGCGTCCTCACCCCGTGACGTCGGCGCCCCCGCGCGTCCCCTTGAGCGCTTCACCCCTCCCAGCGCAGGTCCGCCACGACGGGCGCGTGGGTGCTGCCGCCTGCGGCGCCCTCGGCGTCCGCGACCGGTTCCAGCCCGGCGGTGAGCACCACGTCCACGCGCGCGTACCCCGGGTTGGACCCGCGCGTCAGCTGCGGGCGGGTGCCCACCGCCCGGTGCACGTCGGTGAGGCCGCCACCGTCCGGCCCGTCGCCGGTGAGCACCCGCAGCGGCTCGTTGAAGTCGGAGGAGTTCAGGTCCCCGCCGAGCACGACCGGCCCCGCGGCCGCCAGCTCGCGCGCCACCCGCGCGTAGCGGCGGGCCTCGGCCACGCGCGTGGCGGCGGCCTGCGTCGTGCCGCCCGCGGGGTTGTTGTCCCGACCCCAGGGCGAGCACCCCAGGCACGGGGAGGCCAGGTGCAGCGAGAGCACGGGCAGTTCGGCGGGACCACCCAGGGCGCCGGCGTCCAGGACCACCACGTGGGCCGGGCGGGCCCCCTCCGGCAGGCCCGTGACCGGACGGGTGGAGGCGATGGGCACCGTGGACCACACGGCGTCGCCGTCGGTGCCGCCGCCGCCGTCGCCGCCCACGCGGCTCGCCGCCCCGTACCAGCGGTGCGCGTACTGCGGGTACTGCTCGTCCAGGTACCGCCGGGCGGCGGGGCTGACCTCCTGCAGCAGCAGCACGTCGGGCTGCCACCGCTGCACCAGCAGGTCCAGCCCGTCCAGGCCGCGGGTGCCGGTGAGGTTGAACGTCGCCACCCGCAGGTCCGCACCGCCGCCGCCGCGCCCGGGCAGGGCCAATGGGCCCAGCAGCGCCCCGGCCGCCACGGCGGGTGCCACGACCGCCGCCAGTACCCCCCACGCCCGCACCGCCACGGCCACCGGCACGACCACCAGCGCCGGCGGCAACCACCAGAACGCGGTCAGCCCCGCCACGTAGGTCACCGCCGTGCCGTCGCCGAGCACGACGACCGCCCCCAGCGCCGCGCTCGCGCCGGCGCCGTACAGCACCGCCAGCGACCGGGTGAGCCGGCCGACGGCGCTCACCGCCGCATCACGCCGTGCCGCTGCCGTCCGGGCCGGTGGGCTGCTTGCTGCCGCGCAGCGCGGTGTGCACGACGTCGGGGGTGATGACGCCCAGGAACTCCGCCCCGTCCAGCACGGGCAGGAACCGCAGCTCCTGCGCCAGCAGCGCGGAGAAGGCCGTGCGCATCGTCTCGGCCCGCTGCACCGTCACGTCGAACGGCTGCGTCCAGTCCGCGACGCGGCCGGCGCGGTCGCCACGGCGCATCGCCTCGGTGAGCGGGGCCCGGGGCACCCACCCGACCAGCTCCCGGCGCTCGCCGTCCAGCACGATCCCCCAGGAGCGGCCGTCCACCTCCAGCGCCGTCGAGGCGTACGCGACGCCGTCGCCGGGGGCCAGGGTCGTGGGGGTCTCCAGGTCCTCGGGCCGGATGGGGGTGACGGCCAGGCGGCGCAGCCCGCGGTCGGAGCCGACGAACTCCACGACGAAGCCGGTGGCGGGCTCGGACAGCAGGGTCGCGGGGTCGGCGTACTGCTCCAGGTGCCCGCCGGTGGACAGCACCGCGATGCGGTCGGCCATCCGCACCGCCTCGTCGAGGTCGTGGGTGACGAACAGCGCCGTCTTGCCCAGCTCGGTCTGCAGGCGGCGGAACTCCACCTGCAGCCGGTCGCGCACCACCGGGTCCACGGCGCCGAACGGTTCGTCCAGCAGCAGCACCGGCGGGTCGGCGGCCAGCGCGCGGGCCACCCCGACGCGCTGCTGCTGCCCGCCGGACAGCTCCGCGGGGTAGCGGCGCCCGTGGACGTGCGGGTCCAGCCCCACCAGTTCCAGCAGCTCGTCGGCACGCTCGCGGCGCCCCTTCGCGTCCCAGCCGAGCAGCTTGGGGACGGTGGCGACGTTGTCGCGCACGGAGCGGTGCGGCAGCAGCCCGCCGGCCTGGATGACGTACCCGATGCCGCGGCGCAGCTCGACGGCGTCCACGCCGGAGGTGTCGCGGCCGTCGACGAGCACCCGGCCGCTGGTGGGTTCCACGAGCCGGTTCACCATCCGCAGGATGGTGGACTTGCCGCAGCCGCTGGGGCCGACGAGGGCCACGAGCTCACCGCGGCGCACGTCCAGCGTCAGCTCCCGCACCGCCTCGGTGCCGTCGCGGTAGCGCTTGCCGACCCCCTCGAAGCGGATGGCGACGTCGTCCGGCGCCACCTCCGGTCCGCTGCCACCCTCGACGATCACACCGGGAGCCTCGCCGACGCCGCCGCGCGGCGCAACGCGTCTGGCACCCTGACGGGGTGGACCACGGGGCGGATCACGGGGACGGCGGGCGCGACGCGGTGGACCGCGGGGCCGGGCCGGTGGACCCGTTCGACCCGCCGGGCGTCACGTGGCAGCGGGTGTCGCCGCGGCTGGCGACGTCCCAGCGCGTGACGGCCACCGCCTGGGCGGCTCCGGTGCTGCTGGTACTGCTGGTGCTGGCGGTGCTGCTGACGTGGTGGATCGCGATCGGCGCCGCCGTCGTGGCGGCGCTGTGGGCGTGGGCGTGGTGGCTGACCGGCCGGCAGGTGCCCGCCTGGGGCTACGCCGAGCGCGACGACGACCTCCTGGTGCGCCACGGCCTGCTGTTCCGCTCCCTGGTGGTGGTGCCGTACGGGCGCCTGCAGTACGTGGACGTGCAGGCGGGCCCGGTGGACCGCCGCTTCGGGGTGGCCAAGGTCCAGCTGCACACCGCCTCCCCGGACTCCGACGCGGCCATCCCCGGCCTGCCGCCGGAGGAGGCCGCCCGCCTGCGCGACCGCCTCGCCGCGCGCGGCCGGGCCCGGTTGGCGGGCCTGTGAGCGGCGCCCGCCCCGAGGAGCCGCAGCCCGCCGAGCCGGCGCCGGAGCCCGCCGAGCCGGCGCTGGAGGTCGTCGACCCCGCCGTCGCCGGGCACCTGGACGCCCCGACGCGCGCGGTCCTGCAGGACGCCGGCTGGCGGCGGCTGCACCCGGTGACCCCGGTGCTGCGGGCGTGGAAGATCGTCGCCGCCGTCCTCGCCTTCGCCGTCGTCCAGAACGTCGACGACCTGGCGCGCATCGACGTCGAGGCGTGGCTGCTCGCGCTGATCCTGCTCGGCGGGCTGCTGGTGCTGGCGCTCGTCGGTGCCGTCTACAGCGCCGTCGCGTGGCGGCGCACCCGCTACCGCGTGGACGCCGAGGCCGTGCACGTGGAGCACGGCGTGCTGTGGCGCCAGCAGCGCAGCGCCCAGCTGGACCGGCTGCAGGCGGTGGACGTGGTGCGCCCCCTGCTGGGGCGGCTGCTCGGGCTGGCGGAGCTGCGCCTGGAGGTGGCCGGCGGGTCCGGCAGCCAGGTCTCGCTGGCGTACCTGCGCGAGGACGAGGCGCAGCGGGTGCGCAACGCGCTGCTCGCGGCCGCCGCCGGCGTGCGGGTGGACAGCGACGAGCACGGCACCGTCAGCGCGCCGGAGGCTCCGCAGCGGCCGGTGGTGCACGTGCCGCCGGGCCGGCTGGTCGCGGCGACGCTGCGCTCGCTGTCCACGGTCCTGGTGGTGCTGGCGGCGGTCGGGCTGGTCGTGGGGTGCGTCCTCGCGCGCACCACCACGCCCCTGGTGGCGGCGCTGCCGGGCGTGCTGGGCGTCGGCTCCGCGGTGTGGCAGCGCTTCAGCCACGGGTTCAACTTCACCGTCGCGCACTCCCCGGACGGCATGCGCCTGACCCACGGCCTGCTGGAGCAGCGCTCCCAGACGGTGCCCCCGGGGCGGGTGCAGGCCCTGCGCATCACCCAGCCGCTGCTGTGGCGCCGGCCCGGCTGGTGGCGCGTGCAGGTCAACGTCGCCGGGTACGACTCCGGCCCGGGCGAGGACGGGCAGGAGGCCGCCACCGTGCTGCCGGTGGGCACCGAGGAGGAGCTGGCCCGGGTGCTGGCGCTCGTGCTGCCCGCGCTGGGCGCGAGCGGTCCCGGCGGCGCCCTGGACCTGGTGCGGGACGGGCTGACGGGCCGCGACGCGCAGGGCGGGTACACGGCGGTGCCGCGCGCGGCCCGCTGGCTGGACCCGGTCGCCTGGCGCCGCGACGGCTACCTCGTCACCGAGCACGCGTTCCTGGCGCGCAGCGGGCGGCTGGTGCGGTGCCTGGACGTGGTGCCGCACGCCCGCACGCAGAGCCTGGGGCTGGCGCAGGGGCCGCTGCAGCGGCGCATGGGCCTGGCCAGCGTCGCGCTGCACTCGACGTCCGGGCCGGTGAAGCCGCGGGTGGACCACCTGGCGGCGCCGGTGGCGGCGCGGCTGCTGGCCGAGCAGTCGCAGCGGGCGCGCCTGGCGCGCGAGAGCGCGGGGCCGGAGCGCTGGATGTCGACCGACGAGGCCGGCTGAGCCGTCCGGGGTGATCGCGCGGGCACCCGCGGCGGTCGACCTCAGCCGCGCGTCAGCGGTGCGTGCCTCCGCCGCGGCGGCGCAGCTGGGAGACGGCGGCGTCGATCCTCCGCCGGGTCGCGGGGTCCTTGGCCGCGGCCTGGACCCGCCGGGCCGCCTGCTGGGTGAGCCGGCGCCCCTGCGGCGTCGACATGAACCTGGTGACCTTGCCGAGCAGTCCTGCGGCCACTTCGCCCTCCTCGTCCTGTGGTGCTGTCCTGCACCGAACGTTCTCGCGCGCCGCCCGCTCCCGCCACCGGGGCGTGCGGGCCGGGTCAGTCCTTGCGCAGCACCACGGCGACGTCGGTGACGGTGAACAGGAACTCCCCGGCGCCGGCGCTGCGGCGCAGGCCCTCGATCCAGCCGGCGGCGCGGGCCGCCAGCGAGGGGTCGTCGGCGACGGCGGAGAGCACCCCGGTGGCGACCTTCCAGGCCACCGAGCCCTCGTCGAAGCGGCGGTGCGGGTCGGCCCAGGAGTGCACCGACCGCACGGTGAAGGAGCTGCGGGCGGCGTGGCGCAGCAGCTTGCGGCCGGCGAAGCCGTCGGTGGGGGAACCGCCGGCGGGGGCGTGGGCGACGAAGCGGTCCAGCAGGGTGCGGGTCAGGGCGTCGTCGTCGCTGGTGAACAGGGCGGTGTCCCAGTCGGAGTGGGCCAGCACGGCGGTGCCGCCCGGGCGCAGCACCCGGTGGACCTCGGCGAGGTGGGCGTCGACGTCGTGCAGGTGCTCCACGGCGTTGAGGGAGACGGCGACGTCGGTGCTCGCGTCGTCCAGGGGGAGGGCGGACAGGTCGGCGATGTGCGCGCGCACCCGCTCGTCCAGCAGGAGGTCGTCGTCGAGGGTGGAGCCGACGTCCACGGCGTGCACGAGGCGTGGGCCGGAGCGCAGCAGGGCGCGGGTGGTGCGCCCGGAGCCGCAGGCCAGGTCCAGCACCACCGACCCCGCGGGGGGGTCGGCGAGCGCTGCGATGTTCTCGAACCGTCCCACGGGCAGGAGCGTATGCCCGCCGCCGTGGTGCCGCCGGTGCGGATCCGTGCGCCGGGAGGCCGCACGTTGGTTCCTCTGAGTGACGGGCTCCCATCGCAGCGTGTTCATCGGGGGGCGCGGTGCCGCCGGACGGGGAGTCTTGCGATCAGGATCCGCGTATCCGGCCTCGTGCCGGAGGCCCTGTAGTAGCCTCGGCACGCATCTCGACGGAGAACTGGCGGCGCGAATTCGTGGGGGGTTCGATCCGCCGCCGGGGAACGTCTCCGAGTGTGGCCCCCACCTGTCCACGGCTCCGCTACCGCGGGCGCCGGACGACGTCCAGTCGGATCGAGTGAGGGAACAACTGACGATGAGCGATGCCACGCCCGTGTCCGAGATCCCGGTGGTCATCCTCTGCGGGGGCATGGGGACCCGCCTGCGCGAGGCCAGCGAGAAGCTGCCCAAGCCGCTGGTGGACATCGGCGGCCGGCCGATCCTGTGGCACATCATGAAGCTCTACAGCGCTCACGGCTTCCGCAAGTTCGTGCTGTGCCTGGGCTACAAGAGCGACATGATCAAGCGGTACTTCCTGGACTACCGGATCAACGCGGGCGACTTCACGCTGAACCTCTCCTCCCAGGACGACCCGACCTACCACACCAACGGTGTGGAGGAGGACTGGGAGATCACCTTCGTCGAGACCGGTCTGACCACCGCGACCGCGGCCCGCATCAAGCGCGTCGAGCAGCACCTGACCGCCGACAAGTTCCTCCTCACCTACGGCGACGGCCTCGGCGACGTCGACATCGCCAAGTCCCTGCGCGACCACGAGGCCGGCGGCCGCCTGGCCACCGTCACCGCGGTGCACCCGAGCTCGCGCTACGGCGAGATGCACGTCACGGGCGACACCGTCACCGAGTTCAACGAGAAGCCGACCCTGGCCGACGGCTGGGTCAACGGCGGGTTCTTCGTCTTCGACCGCGCCTTCGCGGACAAGTACCTCGAGGACGACCCCGACATGATGCTCGAGCAGAAGCCGCTGCAGACCGTGGCCCGCGACGGCCAGCTCACGGTCTCCCAGCACGAGGGCTACTGGCTGGGCATGGACACCTTCCGCGAGTGGACCGAGTTCAACAAGCTCTGGGACTCCGGCAAGGCCCCGTGGAAGATCTGGGAAGACTGAGAAACCCCTAGGAACCGGAGAAGCGCAGTGAAGATCGTCGTCACCGGGACCGAGGGCTACCTCGGCTGCCTGCTCGCCCCCACCCTGCTCGAGACCGGCCACTCGGTGCTCGGCATCGACACCGGCTACTACAAGCAGGGCTGGCTCTACAACGGCGTCACCGCCTCGGTCGAGACGCTCGCCAAGGACATCCGCCACATCACCGCCGACGACCTGCGCGGTGCCGACGCGGTCGTGCACATGGCGGAGCTGTCCAACGACCCGCTGGGTGAGCTCATCCCCGACGTCACCTACGTCGTCAACCACAAGGGCTCCGTGCGCCTGGCGGAGATGGCCAAGGCCGCGGGCGTCTCCCGCTTCGTCTACATGAGCTCCTGCTCGGTGTACGGCGTCGCCGACGACACCGTCGACGAGACCTCCCCGGTCAACCCGCAGACCGCGTACGCCGAGTGCAAGGTCATGGTCGAGCGCGACCTCTCCCCGCTCGCGGACGACGACTTCTCCCCGACGTACATGCGCAACGCGACCGCCTACGGCGCCTCGCCGCGCCAGCGCTTCGACATCGTGCTGAACAACCTCGCCGGCCTGGCGTTCACCACGGGCAAGATCGCCATGACCTCCGACGGCTCGCCGTGGCGGCCCCTGGTGCACGGCCTGGACATCGCCAAGTCCATCCGCGCCGTCCTCGACGCCCCCCGCGAGGCGATCCACGACCAGGTCTTCAACGTGGGCGACTCCCAGCAGGTCTACCGCGTCCGCGAGATCGCCGAGGCCGTCGGCCGCGCCCTGCCCGAGGCCCGGATCACCTTCGGCGAGAGCAACGGCGACAACCGCAGCTACAAGGTGAACTTCGACAAGATCCACTCGACGCTGCCCGGCTTCTCCTGCGACTGGGACGCCGACAAGGGCGCCGCCCAGCTCGTCGAGGTCTTCAAGGCCATCGACCTGGACGAGGAGACCTTCAAGGGCCGCGGCCACACCCGGCTCAAGCAGCTCGAGCACCTCATCAGGACGGGGCAGCTCGACAAGGAGCTGTTCTGGAACTACCAGCCGACCAGCGGGATCGCCCAGTGAAGATCACCACGACCGACATCGAGGGCGTCGCCATCGTCGACCTCGAGGAGCGCGCCGACGAGCGCGGGTTCTTCGCCCGCACCTTCTGCCGCGACGAGTTCGAGGCCGCCGGGCTGATCCCGGCCGTCGAGCAGTGCAACCTGTCGTACAACCACCTCGCCGGCACGCTGCGCGGCATGCACACCCAGGTCGACCCGGCCCCGGAGGCGAAGCTGGTGCGTTGCACCGCCGGCGCCATCCAGGACGTCATCGTCGACCTGCGCGAGGGTTCGCCCACGTACCTCAAGCACGTGGCCGTGGAGCTGACCGCGCAGAACCGCCGCGCGCTGTACGTCCCGCCGTACTTCGCGCACGGGTACCTCACGCTGACCGACGGCGCCGAGGTCGTGTACCAGGTCAGCCAGAAGTACACCCCGGGCACCGAGCGCGGCCTGCGCTACGACGACCCGGACCTGGCCCTGCCGTGGGCCCGCGACGTCGCCGTCATCAGCGACAAGGACAAGTCCTGGACGCTGCTGGCCGACGGGGCGGTGCTGTCGTGATCATCGTCGACAACGCCCTGAAGCAGCGCCAGGCCGAGGGCCGCCCGATCCGCGTCGCCCTCGTCGGCGCCGGGTTCATGGGCCGCGGCGTGGTGAACCAGGTCGTCAACTCCGTGCCCGGCATGGACCTCGTCGCCATCGCCAACCGCACCGTGTCCAAGGCGCGCGACGCCTACGAGCAGGCCGGGCTGACCGGCGTGGTCGAGGCCGACGACGCCGCCGCCGTGGACAAGGCGATCTCCGCCGGCACGCCCGTGGTCTCCGCCTCCTACGAGGCGGTCGTCGACGCCGGCCAGGTCGAGGCCGTCATCGAGGCCACCGGCAACACCGAGTACGGCGCCCACGTCGTCGTGCGCGCCATCGAGTCCGGCAAGCACGTCGTGCTGCTCAACGCCGAGGTCGACGGCACCGCCGGCCTGGCGCTGCGCAAGCGCGCCGAGAAGGCCGGCGTCGTCTACACCGGCGCCGACGGCGACCAGCCCGGTGTGCAGATGAACC
Organism: Kineococcus auxinigenes; assembly: GCF_050871525.1. Lineage (NCBI taxonomy): Bacteria > Bacillati > Actinomycetota > Actinomycetes > Kineosporiales > Kineosporiaceae > Kineococcus > Kineococcus auxinigenes. The sequence continues at coordinate 65,364 of NZ_JBKBCT010000010.1, forward strand.
TGCTGCGGTTCGTGCGCTCCATCGGCGTCACCCCGCTCGTGGCGGGCAACATCAAGGGCCTGCAGGACGAGTACCGCAACCCCACCACCCAGGAGGGGTTCGCGAAGAAGTGGGGCCAGGACCCGTACATGGTGACGAGCTTCGCCGACGGCACCAAGGTGTCGTTCGAGCAGGCCCTCGTCGCCAACGCGGCCGGGTTCACGGTCGAGCGGCGCGGCATGCGCGGTGCCGACCACCACGGCCACGTCGACGAGCTGACCGCGAAGTACGACGTCGACCAGCTCAAGGAGCTCGGCGGCGTCGTGGACTACGTCGTCGGTTCCAAGCCTGGCCCGGGCGTGTACGTCCTGGGCACCCACGACGACCCCAAGCAGCAGCACTACCTCAACCTGTACAAGCTGGGCGAGGGGCCGCTGTACTCCTTCTACACGCCGTACCACCTGTGCCACTTCGAGGTCCCCCTCACCGTGGCTCGTGCGGTGCTGTTCCGCGACGCGGCGATCGTGCCCGGCGACACCGTCACCGTGGAGGTCGTCACCACGGCCAAGACCGACCTGGCGGCGGGGAAGACGATCGACCGCCTCGGCGGGTACGACACCTTCGGCGTGGCCGAGCGCTACGACGTGACGAAGGCGCAGAACCTGCTGCCGATGGGCGTCGCCGAGGGCTGCACCCTCAAGCGCGACGTCAAGAAGGACGAGGTCCTCACCTACGACGACGTCGTCCTGCCCGAGGGGCGCCTCATCGACGCCCTGCGCGCCGAGCAGGCGGCGATCCTCGCCGACTGAGACGCCCCGCCCTCCCGGACGCCCGCCCCGACCACCCGGTCGCGGCGGGCGTCCGGCGTCCGGGGGCGCCGGGACGGGGTTAGGGTTCCGCGGTGAACTCCGCAGGGCGCCTGGACGTCGCCGTCGTCGGCGCCGGCCGCGTCGGGCCCGTGCTGGGCGCCGCGCTGCGCGCGTCGGGCCACCGCGTCACCGGGATCGCCGCCCGCACCCGCACCTCCGCCGAGCGCGTCGAGGCGCTGCTGCCCGGCGTGCCGTGGGTGGAGCCCGCGCAGGCGTTCGCCGCGGACCTCGTGGTCCTCGCCGTGCCCGACGACGTCCTCGGACCGCTGGCCGCCGGCCTCGCACCGCACGCCCGCGCCGGGCAGCTGGTGGTGCACACCTGCGGCCTGCACGGCACCGCGGTGCTCGAGCCGCTCACCGCCGCCGGGGCCATGCCCGCGGCCCTGCACCCGGCGATGACGTTCACCGGCACCTCCCTGGACCTGGGCCGGCTGCGCGGGGCCGTCGTCGCCGTCACCGTGCCGCCGCTGCTGCTGCCGATCGCCGACGCCCTGGTGCGCGAGTGGGGCGCCACGCCCGTGCCCGTCGCCGAGGAGGACCGGCCCGTCTACCACGCTGCCCTGGCCCACGGCGCGAACCACCTCGTGACGCTCGTGGCGCAGGCCCTGGACGCCGCTCGCGAGGCGGTCGGCGACGCCGCGCCGGACGTCCTGCGCCCGCTGCTGAGCGCCGCCCTGGAGGGCGCCCTGGACTCCGGCAGCGCGGCCCTGACCGGACCGGTCGCCCGCGGCGACGCGGGCACCGTCGCCGCGCACCTGCGGGTCCTGGACGAGCGCGCCCGGGCGGGGACCGCGGCGACGTACGCGCAGCTCGCCAGGGTGGCCGCCGACCGGGCCGCCGCAGCCGGGCGGCTGGGGCCGGAGGCGGCCGTCGCCGTGCGGGCTGCGGTGTCGGAGTTCGAGGCGGGGTTCGAGGAGGGGTCCCGGGCGGCACGCGCCCGGCGGAGCGAGGAGCAGCAGGACCGTGGCTGAACTGGTCGTCGCGCGCACGCGCACGGAGCTGAGCGCCGCCCGGGCGCGGCTGGAGGGGCCCGTCGCGGTCGTCATGACGATGGGCGCGCTGCACGCCGGGCACGCGCAGCTGATCGAGCGGGCCCGCTCGCGCGCCGCCTCGGTCGTGGTGACGGTCTTCCTGAACCCGCTGCAGTTCGGCCCGGGAGAGGACCTGGCGCGCTACCCGCGCACCCTGGACGACGACCTGGCGCTGGCCGCCGAGCACGGCGCGGACCTGGTGTTCGCCCCAGCGCCGGACGTCGTCTACCCCGACGGCGAGCCCGGTGTGCGGGTCAGCGCCGGGCCGCTGGGTTCCGTCCTGGAGGGCGCCAGCCGCCCCGGCCACTTCGACGGCGTCCTCACCGTCGTCACCAAGCTGCTGCACCTGACCCGCGCCGACCTGGCGTTCTTCGGGCAGAAGGACGCCCAGCAGCTGCTGCTGGTGCGCCGCGCGGTGCGCGACCTGGACCTGGGCGTGGAGGTCGTCGCCGTGCCCACCGTCCGCGAACCCGACGGCCTGGCGATGTCCAGCCGCAACCGCTACCTCACGCCCTTCGACCGCCAGGTCGCGCTCGTGCTGCAGCGCGCCCTGGCGGCCGGTGCGGCGGCGGCCGCCGAGGGCCCCAGCGCGGTGCGCCGGGCGGCCCGCGACGTCCTGGTCGCCGAACCCGCCGCCCGCGTGGACTACCTGGCGCTGGTCGACCCGCACGACCTGGCCGACGTCCCGGAGCACCACCGCGGCGAGGCGCTGCTCGCGGTGGCGGCCCGGGTCGGTTCCACCCGGCTCATCGACAACGTCCCGCTCGTCGTCGGCCGCGGCGAGGGCTGAGCGGCGCCGTCGCCGGGTCCGGGGCGTCCCCGCGCGCGGCTAGCCTTGCCGGGTGAGCGATCAGCAGGGGGAACCGGTGGACGCGGGGGCCGACGAGGAGTTCGAGGACCTGCCCGAGCAGGTGCGGGTCCGCCGCGAGAAGCGCGACCGCATCCTCGCCGCGGGCGGGGAGGCCTACCCGGTCGGCGTGCCCCGCACGCACTCCCTGGCGCAGGTGCGCGAGGGCTGGGCGCACCTGCAACCCGGTGAGGAGACCGACGACGTCGTCGGCGTGACCGGGCGGGTGGTGTTCCTGCGCGGCACCGGGAAGCTGGTGTTCGCGACCCTGCAGGAGGGCGACGGCACCCGGCTGCAGGCGATGCTCTCGCGCGACGGCGTGGGCGAGGACGCGCTGGGCGCGTGGAAGTCCGACGTGGACCTGGGCGACGTGGTGTTCGTGCGCGGCCGGGTGATCTCCTCCAAGCGCGGCGAGCTGTCCGTGATGGCCGGCTCCTGGGCCATGGCCGCCAAGGCGCTGCGGCCGCTGCCGGTGCTGCACAAGGAGCTGTCGGAGGAGACGCGGGTGCGCCAGCGCTACGTCGACCTCATCGTGCGCGAGCAGGCCCGCGCGAACGTGCGCGCCCGCTCCGCGGTGGTGCGCTCGCTGCGCCGCACCCTGGAGGACCGCGGGTTCCTCGAGGTCGAGACGCCGATGCTGCAGACCCTGCACGGCGGGGCCAGCGCCCGCCCCTTCGCGACCCGCTCGAACGCGTTCGACACCGAGCTGTACCTGCGCATCGCCCCCGAGCTGTTCCTCAAGCGGTGCGTCGTGGGCGGCATCGAGCGGGTGTTCGAGATCAACCGGAACTTCCGCAACGAGGGCGCCGACTCCACCCACTCGCCGGAGTTCGCGATGCTCGAGGCGTACCAGGCGTGGGGCGACTACGACTCCATCGGCGAGCTGACGAAGACCCTCGTGCAGACCGCCGCGGACGAGGCGTTCGGCACACGGGTGGTGCGGCTCGCCGACGGCGGCGAGTACGACCTGGGCGGGGAGTGGAACTCGATCTCCATGTACCCGTCGCTGTCGGCGTCGCTGGGCGAGGAGATCACTCCGCAGACGCCGCGCGAGCACCTCCTCGCCCTGGCCGAGCGCCTGGGCATTCCCGTGGACACCGCCCGGTGGACCCACGGAAAGCTGGTCGAGGAACTGTGGGAACACCGCGTCGCCGATTCCCTGGAATCCCCGACGTTCGTCCGGGACTTTCCCGTGGAAACGTCCCCGCTGGTCCGCGCGCACCGCGAGCTGCCGGGCGTGGTGGAGAAGTGGGACCTGTACGTGCGCGGTTTCGAGCTGGCCACCGGGTACTCCGAGCTGGTCGACCCGGTGGTGCAGCGCCAGCGGTTCACCGAGCAGGCGCGCCTGGCGGCCCTCGGCGACGACGAGGCCATGCGCGTCGACGAGGACTTCCTGCGCGCCCAGGAGCACGGGATGCCGCCCACGGGCGGCATGGGCATGGGCATCGACCGGCTGCTCATGGCCCTGACGGGCCTGGGCATCCGGGAGACCATCACCTTCCCGCTGGTCAAGCAGCGCTGAGGCGCCGGCGGGGGCGGCGGCGCGGCCGACGTACCCTGGTGCGGTGGACGCCCTCGCCGCGCTGCTGCCCTCCGCCGGCCTCTTCGTGCTCTTCGTGCTGCTGATGCGCTCGATGCTGCACGCCGACCGCCGCGAGCGCGCCGCGGCGGCCCGGGCCCGCGCCGAACGCGCCCGGGAAAGGGCCGCCTCCGACGGCGGTCCTTCCTGACGCGGACAATCGCGCTTCCGCCGCGCGTCTTCTGCCGCCTTTTTGACAAGAATCCGTGAAAGGCGCCAGACTGCCACCGGCGGCCGCATTCCCGCGAGGCGCCCCGGATTCGATCCCGAAAGGGTGCTCCCCGATGGCTCAAAGGGTTCAGGTGCTTCTCGTCGACGACATCGACGGCGGCGACGCGGCGGAGACCGTGACGTTCTCGCTGGACGGCGTGGACTACGAGATCGACCTCTCCGAGGAGCACGCCGGCGCCCTGCGCGAGGCGCTGGCGCCGTGGGTGGGGCACGCCCGCAAGGTCAGCGGCCGCACCGGCGGCGGCTCCCGCCGCTCGGCCCCCCGCGAGAAGGGGCAGGGCCGCTCCGGGTCCGGCTCGGGCTCGGGCCCGGCGCGCGACACCGGCGCCGTGCGCACCTGGGCCAAGGAGAACGGCTACACGGTCTCCGACCGCGGCCGCATCTCCGCCGAGGTCGTCCAGGCCTACGACGACGCCCACGCGTCGAGCTGACCGGCGCCACCCGGCTGATCACGGCCGCGTCCCCCACCACCGGGGGGCGCGGCCGTCGTCGTCCCAGTGCACCCCCGGGCGTACCCGGGCACAGCCGGTCGGCCGATGCCCGGCGCTCGGTCGGGGCGGCAGGCTCGGGGTCGTCCCCGCCCACGACCCAGGAAGGGCCAGCTCATGATCGAAGCGGTCGGCCTGCGCAAGGTGTACGGCAAGAAGGTGGCCGTGCACGACCTGAGCTTCACCGTCCGGCCCGGCATCGTCACGGGCTTCCTCGGCCCCAACGGCTCCGGCAAGTCCACCACCATGCGGATGGTCGTCGGCCTCGACCGGCCCACCGCCGGCCACGTCCTCGTCGACGGCAAGCCGTTCGCGCAGCACCACGCCCCGCTGTCCGCGGTCGGCGCCCTGCTGGACGCCAAGGCCGTGCACACCGGGCGCTCGGCCCGCAAGCACCTGCAGGCCATGGCCGCCACCGCCGGCATCCCGCGCCGCCGCGTGGAGGAGGTCATCGACCTGGTGGGGCTGCGCGAGGTGGCCGGCAAGCGCGCCGGCGGCTTCTCCCTGGGCATGGGCCAGCGCCTGGGCATCGCCTCGGCGCTGCTGGGCGACCCGTCGACCGTCATGTTCGACGAGCCCGTCAACGGCCTTGACCCCGACGGCATCCTGTGGATCCGCAACCTCATGAAGGACCTCGCCGCCCAGGGACGGGCGGTGTTCGTCTCCTCGCACCTGATGAGCGAGATGGCGCTGACCGCGCAGCACCTCGTCGTCATCGGCAGGGGCCGGCTCATCGCCGACGAGAGCGTGCAGTCCTTCGTGGACCGGGTGCAGCCGCGCGGCGTGGTCGTGCGCACCCCGCAGGTGGCTGAGCTGACCGAGCTGGTGCGCGCGGCCGGGGGGACGCTGCGCCCGATCGGCGACGGGTCGTTCGACGTGCGGGAGCTGTCCGCCGAGCGCATCGGAGACGCGGCCGCCGCCCGCGGCGTCGCCCTGCACGAGCTGACCACCGTCAAGGCCTCCCTGGAGGAGGCGTTCATGGAGCTGACCGCCGGCGCCGTCGAGTACCAGGCCCACGCCGGCGGCGCGGGAGCGCCGACGGCCGCCGCCCCCGCCCCGTCCACCGCGGTCCCGTCGGCGTCCGGCGTCGACGCCCGCCCCGTCCGTGAGGAGGTGTCGCGGTGAGCGCGACGACCGAGGTCAAGGGCTTCCCGCAGTACGCCGGCACCCGCTACCGGGTGAGCTTCGGCGGGCTGGTGAGGTCCGAGTGGATCAAGTTCTGGAGCGTGCGCTCCGTCGTGGTGACCATGGTGGCGGCCGTGGTCGCGATCGTCGGCCTCGGCGTGCTGATCTCGTGGGGCACCGCCAGCACCCTGGCGAACCCGGAGATCGGTCCGCAGATGGCCGCGCAGGGCGTCGACGCTACCGCGATCAGCCTCCAGGGCGCCCAGATGGCCACCCTGATCGTCGCCGCCGTCGGCGTGATCGTCATCGCCGGGGAGTTCTCCACCGGGATGGTCCGCACGACCTTCGTGACCGTCCCCGGCCGGCTGGGCGCCTTCGCCGCCAAGGCGCTCGTCCTGGCGGTGTCCGTCGCGGTGCTGTCCGCCGTCGCCGTGCTCCTCGCGTTCCTCGCCGGCCAGGCGCTCCTGGACCGCGAAGGCGTGGGCGCCTCCCTGAGCGACGACGGGGTGCTGCGGGCCCTGGCCGGCAACGTCGCCATGCTCGTGGGCGTGGCGCTGGCGGGCCTGGGGGTCGGCGCGCTGCTGCGCAACACCGCCGGCGCCATCTCCACCGTGCTGGCCGCGATCTTCGTGGTGCCGCTGCTGCTCATGCTGGTCCCGGAGTCCTGGGGCGGCGACACGATCCGCGAGTACTGGTTCAGCAACGCCGTGATGAACGCCACCGCGGTCACCGAGCAGCCGCAGTACCTGGACGTGGTGCCCGGACTGGGCGTCTTCGCCGCCTGGGTCGTGGTCCTGCTGGGTCTGGGCGCGCTGTCCCTGAAGAGCAGGGACGTCTGAGCCGCCCGGCGACCGGGGGGACGCCGGGCACCACCGAGGGGGGGGGGCGCGGGGGGGGGGGGCCCCGGTCGGGCGCGCGCCCCGGCCCGCGCGTGTTTCGGGCCCCTGCCCCCCCCGCTCGCG